>JANLUW010000130.1:0-11548 GCA_031363645.1 Rhizobacter sp.
GTCTGGATCGTCACTGCAGCCTGGAGCGCCGCGATCTTCGCCACCGCGCTCTGGTGGATGCTCGATCGGCTGGAGAGCCACCGCGAACACGCCGTCGCCGCCGCCTCGATCCGCATCGGCGGCGTCAAAGAAACGCTGTCGATCAACCTGAAGCAGCTGGCCGCGCTGCCCCACGACTTGTCGCACCGCCCGGGGGTAGCCGATTTCGTTGCCGGGCGCCAGGCCCGTGATCCGGCCGCGCAAGAACTGGAGATTCAGCAGACCCTCGACCGCATGGGCGCCGACTTCGGCCTGCCGCTGGTCTCGCTGATCGACCGTGCCGGCTACATCGTGACCACCAGCAACAGCGGCGTGCGCAACCTGATCGGCGGCACCAGCGGGACTGGCCTGAACCTGTCGACCCGCGAATACTTCGGCGCGGCGCTCGCGAACGGCCGATCGGTGCAGTTCCTCCTGGGCCTGGCAACCCGGGCACCGGGGCTGTATTTCGCGAGCCGCATCATGCGCAACGGCGCGCCGGTCGGCGTGGCGGTCGTCAAGCAAGACACCGAGGCGCTGAGCCGCCTGATCAGCGACGCCGGTGGCGCGCGCGTGTTCGTCACCGACGGCAACGGCGTGGTGGTGCTCGCGAACCACGACGACATGCTGTTGCGACGCGTGCCCGGGCTGGCACCGCTTGCCGACGACACGGCACGCACGACGTATCAGCGCAGCCCCGAGATGCTCGCCTGGGAGCAATCGCGCCAGGCCGACAACGCGCGCAGCCTGCTCGTCACGAAAATCGGCGGGGTGCGCTACGCCACGCTGTCGACTCCGCTCGGCGACATGCCGCTGAAAGTTTGGGTGCTGGAGCCGCTCGACGAAGAAGCGCAGATCACGCGCAACGCGTGGACCGGTGGCGGCACGCTGTGGCTGCTCGGCTGCTTGATGATCTGGCTCAGCTGGCGCCGCGTGCAATCGCTCGATGCTGCGTTGCGGGCGCGCCGCGACACCTACGAGCTGACGCAGGCCTTGCCGCTCACCGTGTTCCGCTACACCCAGCCCGCAAAAGGCGCAGCACGCTTCGCCTTCATCGGCCGCGGCGTCGAGGCGCTGTTCGGCGTTTCGGCCGCCTCCATCGAGCGTGATCCGGGCCTGCCGTGGCGCATGGCCGGCAGCGGCGACCGGCCGCCGACGCGGCCGCAGGAGTTTCGGGTCGAGCAGAGGCCGGGCGCCGCCGACTGCATCGGCGCGGCCTGGATCCTGGCCGACAGCACTCCCAAGCTGGAGGCCGACGGCAGCACCACCTACAACGGCTACTGGCTCGACATCACGGCGCGGCGCGAAACCCAGGTGCGCTTCGCAGCGGTGTTCGAGCATGCGGCCGCGAGCTACCTGTTTTTCGACCCGCAGCGTGGCATCACGCACTGCAACCCGGCGACGCTGAATATCTTCGGCACCGCCGACCCGCACGTGCTGCTCGGGCGAATCCCGTGGTTCCCCGGCCTCTCGCCCGAGTTGCAGGCCAACGGCAGGCCGAGTCGCGAGCAGGCGCTCGAAGACCTGAAGCAACACACCCGCACCGGCGAGCGCGTGCGCAGTTTCGAGTGGCGCTTCAGGCGCGTCGATGGTCGTGTGTTCGACGCCGAGGTCAACGTCATCGCGCTCGAATGGGCCGGAACGCCGGAGTTCTGCGCCGTGATTCAAGACATCACCGGGCGCAAGCAGCTGCAAGCAGAAACCGAACGCGCGCGCGCCGCGGCCGAGGCGGCGAGCCAGACCAAGTCGAGCTTCCTCGCGAACATGTCGCACGAGTTGCGCACGCCGATGAACGCGATCATCGGCATGACGCACCTCGCGCTCGAAGACGGCCTGCCCGACAAGCAGCGCGACTATGTCGAAAAGGCCAACAGCTCGGCGCGCAACCTGCTTCAAATCTTGAACGACATCCTCGATGTCTCGAAGATCGAAGCCGGTCAGATGGCGCTCGAGCGCATCGATTTCGAGGTCGAATCGGTGGTCGGCGAAATGGCCGACGTGCTCGGGTTGAAGGCCGACGAGAAGTGTCTCGAACTGCTGTTCAGCGCCGCGCCCGATCTGCCGCGGCGCCTGATTGGCGACCCGACGCGGCTGCGCCAGGTGCTGGTCAACCTCGGCAGCAACGCGATCAAGTTCACCGAGAAAGGCGAGGTCACGGTCGGCATGGAAGTGGCCGACCTGCAAGCGGATTCGGTGGAGCTGCACGGTTGGGTGCGCGACACCGGCGTCGGCCTCAGCGCCGAAGAAATTTCGCGCCTGTTCCAGCCCTTCGTGCAGGCCGACAGCTCGACCACACGCCGCTACGGCGGCACCGGCCTGGGCCTGGTCATTTGCCGCCAGCTGGTCGAGCGCATGGGCGGCAAGCTGTGGGTTGAAAGCGTGCCGGGTGTGGGCTCCACCTTCCACTTCACCGCGCGCTTCGGCCGCAGCGCGCCGCGCGCACCGGCGCGCGCCTGGATGGCCAACGAGTTGCGCGGCCGGCGCGCGCTGCTGGTCGACGACAACGCCGCTGCGCTCGACGTGCTCGGCAGCATGCTCGATTCGCTCGGCGTCGTCGTCGACCGCGCCGACAGCGGCGCGCAGGCTCTAGCGATGGTCGACGCCGAGCCCACCGCCTACACCTGGTTCATGATCGACTGGAAGATGCCCGGCATGGACGGCGTCGAGTGCGCGCGGCGCATCTTCGAGACGCACCCGCTGCTGCGCCCTTGCATCCTGCTCGTGACCGCGTTCCCGCGCGACGACGCGCTGCGGGCCGGTGCCGGCTTGCCACTGGCGGGTGTGCTGCACAAGCCGGTCACGCCGTCGAGCCTGCACGATTGCCTGGTGCAGGCCCGCCGAATTGAGCCGATCGCACCGATCGCCGCGCGCCGCGCGATCGACAACGGGCCGCTCTCGCAAGCGGTGCGCCAGCGGTTGGCTGGCGCACGCGTGCTGCTGGCCGAAGACCACCCGCTGAACCAGCAGCTCGCCTGCGAGTTGTTGCGCCGCGCTGGCATGGAGGTGGTCTTGGCCGAAAACGGCCGTGAGGCGCTCGACAAGCTCGCGAACGAAGGCCCATTCGACGGCGTGCTGATGGACTGCCAGATGCCCGTGATGGACGGCTACGACGCGACCCGCGAGCTGCGCCGGAACAAAGAGTGGCGGCACCTGCCGGTGATCGCGATGACCGCCAGCGCGCTTGCCGAAGACCGCGAACGCGCACTCGCCAGCGGCATGAACGCGCACATCACCAAGCCGATTCACATCGAATCGATGCTGCGCACGATGGCCGAGTGGATCACCGGCCCCGGCGCGTTGCCCAGCGATGCGTTGCCCACCGCCTCGGCCACGCATTCCGCTGCCGGCGCCGCCGCCGCTCCGACTGCGGCGATCGACACTGCGGCTGGCCTGGCGTATTGCATGGGCAACGCCGGTCTTTACCGGCGTTTGCTCGACGGTTTTCGCGAAGGCGAAGCCGGTTTCATCGCCGATGTGGTCGCTGCTTCGGCCGAGCAACGCTGGGGCGACGCGCTGCGGCGCTCGCACGACATGAAAGGCCTGGCAGGCACGATCGGCGCGCAGGCGTTGCTGGGGGCCGCGCAGGCACTGCACGCGGCGCTGGGCGCGCATCGCGCGGCGCCTGACGAGACCGAACGCGTGCGCGTCGAACTCGACCGCGTGCTGAGCGAAATCGAGCAGGTCGCAGCGCGCGGTTGAGCCTGGCGGCGCCGCACCGGCGTCATCGTCTGCTGACACAATGGATTTTTCCGATCCCGCTTGTCTGACGAGGTGCCCGCATGTCCAAAATCACCAGCTCTAAAGTTAAGCCAGCCACTCCCGCCCACGCGTTCGCGAAGACGCGTAAGACCTTCAAGACCGCCTCCGGCAAAGAGGGCCAGTTTTATTCGCTGCCGGCACTCGCAAAACAGTTTCCGAACGTGAGCCGGCTGCCGGTGTCGATCCGCATCGTGCTCGAATCGGTGCTGCGAAATTGCGATGGCCAGAAGGTCACGCCCGCGCACGTCGCCGAACTCGCGAACTGGCAGCCGCAGGCCCAGCGCACGAACGAGATCCCGTTCGTCGTCGCGCGCGTCGTGCTGCAAGACTTCACCGGCGTGCCGCTGCTGGCCGATCTGGCCGCGATGCGCAACGTGGCCGCACTCATGGGCAAGAACCCGAAGACGATCGAGCCGCTGGTGCCCGTCGATCTGGTGGTCGACCACTCGATCATGATCGACCACTACGGCAAGAAAAACTCGCTCGACCTGAACATGAAGCTCGAGTTCAAGCGGAACGTTGAGCGCTACCAGTTCATGAAGTGGGGCATGCAGGCGTTCGACACTTTCGGCGTCGTGCCGCCGGGCTTCGGCATCGTGCACCAGGTGAACCTGGAATACCTTGCTCGCGGTGTGCACAAGGCCAAAGACAAGGCCACGAAAGAGACCGTCTACTACCCTGACAGCCTCGTCGGCACCGACAGCCACACCACCATGATCAACGGCATCGGCGTGGTCGGCTGGGGCGTCGGCGGCATCGAGGCCGAGGCCGGCATGCTTGGGCAACCGGTGTACCTGTTGACGCCCGATGTCGTCGGTTTCGAGTTCACCGGGCGGCTGCGTGAAGGCGTGACCGCGACCGACCTGGTGCTCACGGTGACCGAGATCTTGCGCAAGCACAAAGTTGTCGGCAAGTTCGTCGAGTTTTTCGGCGAAGGCACGAGCGATTTGCCGCTGCCCGACCGCGCGACCATCGGCAACATGGCGCCCGAATACGGCGCGACGATGGGCTTCTTCCCGGTCGACGAAAAGACGATCGAATACTTTCGCGGCACCGGCCGAACCACCGCCGAGATCGAGGCCTTCGAGGCTTACTTCAAGGCGCAAGGCCTGTTCGGCGCGCCGCGTGCGGGCGAGGTCGACTACTCGCAAACCGTGTCGCTCGATCTGGGCACCGTCACGCCGAGCCTGGCCGGCCCGAAGCGCCCGCAAGACCGGATCGAGCTCGGCAATGTCACCTCGCAATTCACGTCGCTGTTCAGCAAGCCGCCGACCGAAGCCGGCTTCAACCAGCCCGCTGCCAACCTGCACACCCGCCATGTGGTGCGCGCGGGAGACGTGAACCCGGACGACGTGGAAACGCGCCAACCGACCGAGCCACTCGGCGCGCCGCGCATGGTGGTCGAGATGAGCGGCAACCGGCCGACATTGGAGGCCGCGCAATCCGAAGCCGCCTCGAAGCAACCGAAGGTGGGCGACATGTCGCTCGGCAACGGCGACGTGCTGATCGCGGCGATCACGTCGTGCACCAACACCTCGAACCCGAGCGTGATGATCGCGGCCGGCCTGCTCGCGAAGAAGGCGGTCGAAGCCGGGCTGAAAGTGGCGCCGCACATCAAGACCTCGCTCGCGCCTGGCTCGCGCATCGTCACCGAATACCTCGAGAAAGCCGGGCTGCTGCCCTACCTCGAGAAGCTCGGCTTCGCGCTCGCAGCCTACGGTTGCACCACCTGCATCGGCAATGCCGGCGACCTGCGGCCGGAGTTCAACGAGGCCATCGCGAAGAACGATTTGGTCTGCGCGGCCGTGCTTTCGGGCAACCGCAATTTCGAGGCGCGCATCCACCCGAACATCAAGGCGAACTTTTTGGCAAGCCCGCCGTTGGTCGTGGCCTACGCCATCGCCGGTACCGTGCTGAAAGACGTGATGACCGAGCCGCTCGGCAAAGGCAAGGGCGGGCGCGACGTGTACCTCGGCGACATCTGGCCGACCAGCGACGAGGTCTACGCGCTGATGAAGTACGCGATGAACGGCAAGGCCTTCAAGGCCAACTATGACAAGGTCGCGAAGGAGCCGGGCAAGCTTTGGGAAAAGATCAAGGGCGTCAAAGGCCAGGTCTACGACTGGCCCGGCTCGACCTACATCGCCAAGCCGCCGTTCTTCGACGGCTTCACGATGGCGCCTCCAAAGGTTGTTGCCGGCGTTCGAGGAGCGCGCGCGATGGCGCTGTTCGGCGACTCGATCACGACCGACCACATCTCGCCAGCGGGTTCGATCAAGGAATCATCACCGGCCGGCATCTGGCTCGAGGCCAACGGCGTGCACAAGGCCGACTTCAATTCCTACGGCTCGCGCCGCGGCAACCACGACGTGATGATGCGCGGCACCTTCGCCAACGTGCGCATCAAGAACCTGATGATCGCGGCCGGTGCCGACGTCTCGCGCGAGGAAGGCGGCGTGACGTTGTTTCAGCCGAGCGGCGAGAAGATGTTCATCTATGACGCCGCGATGAAATACATCGCGCAAGGCACGCCGACCGTGATTTTCGCGGGCGAGGAATACGGCACCGGCTCCAGCCGCGACTGGGCCGCGAAGGGCTCGCAACTGCTCGGCGTGAAGGCGGTCGTGGCCAAGAGCTTCGAGCGCATCCACCGCAGCAACCTTGTCGGCATGGGCGTGCTGCCGCTGCAGTTCAAGGGCGCGGATTCGTGGGGTTCGCTCGGCATCGCGGGCGACGAGACATTCGACATCGAACTCGCCGACGAGATTCGCCCGCAACAAGACGCCACGCTCGTGATCACCGCCGCGAACGGCCAGTCACGCAAGGTGCCGCTGGTGCTGCGCATCGACACGCCGATCGAGGTCGACTACTACAAACACGGCGGCATCTTGCCGTTCGTGCTGCGGCAGTTGCTGGCGGCGTAAGGCTCGGTGGCGAGGTCGGGTGCCAGGCTGGGGGGGGTGCCGTGGCTGCCGACCATGCCGGGCGACCCGCCTATTTCGTGCCGGACGGCGGCAGCTGGAACCCCACCGGCACAAGCCCCCACGCATGGCCGGGCACTTTCCACTCGAGCCGCGAACCGGCGGCGATGTCTTGCGTCTGGATGTAGCTCATGCGACCGGCGTACATGTCGAGCGTGATCGAGCGTTGCGGCTTCTGGCCGATCGTCGACACCAGCCCGGCGCCCGAAATGCGCAGCTGAACCGGCCCCGGGATCGGCTGGTGAATCCACCCGCGCCCGGCCACGAGCCCGGTGCCCACGGGCAGCGCACCGCACATGCCGGCAGCCACCGCGCCGATGGCATCGGCCTCGGTAAACGCAGGCTTGTCCGCAGCGGCCGCGTGGCCGGTGCACAGCATCAAAACGAGGGCGAGCGCGCGCATGAACAAAACGTTGGGTCGATGCGCGAATTGTCGCATCGGGTCAATCGCGGTGGCTCGGTCCATCGCACGCCGGATCGGTGCCGATGCTGGCATCGATCACGGTTTGATCCGCATCACCGACCGAGACTTGGTACCAAACGCAATCACCGCCGTCGAAACGGTAGTTCCAGATGTGCGCGCGCGGGTGCTGCACACCGAAGACCCAAGCGGGTCGGCCGAAGCGCATGCGCAATTCGTCGGCCGAGATGCCGGGTGCGATGGTCGCGAGGTTCAACTCGGTCAGCACTTGCTGCGAGGAGACGAGCACGCCGCTCTTGTCGAAATCAAGCATGTAGGTCTGCTTGCCGAACGAGCCCTGCGCGAATTCGAGCCGCGTGCCACCGCCGGGCAGCGCGTACTCACCGGTCGGGCCGAACAGTGAGGCGCGTGCCTGCGCGATCGGCGTGCCCAGCGGCAGCCCGCCGGGGGCCAACGTGGCGCAGCCGCCGAGCCACGCGAGCGTGGCAAACAGAGCGATCGGCACGAGCCGCCGCAAAGGTTTTGTAGCGAACATCTTGGTCTCCACGGTCTGCATCGAGCGCCATTCTGAACCGATCCGCGGCGTCGGGTTCGGTTACCGGCAGCCTCCTAGAATCGGTGAATGACACGCACTCCCCTGCCCTTCGTAAAGATGATCGATCACGGCATCCACGTCATCGACACCGGTTTCCACCGCGACGCGTTCGACGCCGCCTACCTGATCGTGGAAAACGGCCGCGCCGCCTTCGTCGACTCCGGCACCAACGACTCGGTGCCGCGGTTGCTGGCCGCACTCGATGACGCCGACGTGGCCCGCGACGCGGTCGACTTCGTGATCGCAACCCACGTGCACCTCGACCATGCGGGCGGTGTCGGCCTGCTGATGCAGCAGTTGCCGAGCGCGCAGCTCGTCGTGCACCCGCAAGGCGCGCCGCACCTGATCGAGCCCAGCCGCCTGATGGCCGGCGCGCGTGCGGTGTACGGCGACGAAGAAGTCGCACGGACGTACGGTGACGTGATCGGCGTGCCGGCCGAGCGCGTACTGCGCACCGCCGACGCCATGACGCTCGAGCTCGCCGGCCGCCCGCTGCAGTTCCTCGACACGCCCGGCCACGCGCGCCACCACCACTGCATCTGGGACGCCCGCAGCCGCGGCTTTTTCACCGGCGACACCTTCGGCCTCTCGTACCGTGAGTTCGACACCGCGCGGGGCGCATGGGCGATGCCGACGACCACGCCGGTGCAGTTCGAGCCCGAAGCGCTGCGCCATTCGATCGAGCGCATGCTGGCGTACACGCCCGAGTGCATGTACTTGACGCACTATGGTCGCGTTGGCGACGTACCGCGCCTGGCAAACCTGCTGCTCACACAACTCGACGCGATGGTCGCGCTCGCCGTCACGCTGCCCGATGACGAACATCGCCATGCGGCACTGATGCAAGGCCTCTGCGCGATCCACATGAACAGCCTGCGCGCGCACGGCAGCACGCTCCCCGAGCTACGCGTGTGCGAGCTGCTCGCGATCGACCTCGAACTCAATGCGCAAGGCATCAAGGTGTGGCTCGACCGCAAGAGCAAACGATCCGCCGGAGCCGCCGCATGACCACCGTTCACTTTCACCTCGAAGGCCAGGTCGCGATCGTGACTGGCGCGTCGCAAGGCATCGGCGCGGCCTGCGCCGAACGGCTCGCGCACGATGGCGCGGCGGTCGCGCTGTGGGATGTCGACGACGCGCGCGGCACGGCGCTCACCGCGAGCCTGAACGCGCGCGGGCATCGCGCCGTCTACCAGCACTGCAACGTTGCCGAGGCGAACGAGGTCGAGGCGGCGCTGGCGGCCACGCTGCAGGCCTTCGGCCATGTCGACGCACTCATCAGCAACGCCGGCATATTCAAAGCCGCGAACTTTCTCGACATCACCGAAGCCGACTGGGATGCGGTGATCGACGTGAACCTGAAAGGCGCCTTTCTCGTGGGCCAAGCGGTCGCGCGCGCGATGGTGGCGGCCGGCCGACCGGGGGCAATCGTCAACATGAGCTCGGTCAACGGCATCATGGCGACCCCGAGCATCGCGAGCTACAACGCGAGCAAGGGCGGCGTGAACCAGCTGACCCGCGTGATGGCGCTCGCGCTCGCCGACCACGGCATCCGCGTCAACGCCGTCGCACCCGGCACGATCGCGACCGAGCTCGCACAAAAGGCCGTGCTCGACAGTGACGAAGCCAAGGCCCGCATCATGAGCCGCACGCCGATGAAGCGCCTCGGCGAGCCGAGCGAGATCGCCGACGTGTGCGCGTATCTGTTGAGCAGCGCATCGAGCTACATGACCGGCGAAATCGTCTACGCCGATGGCGGGCGGATGACCTTGAACTACACGGTCGCGCCGTGACGACATGATCGCGTTCGACTTCGCGCTCGTCACCGAGGCCGACTTCGACGCGTTGGTGGCGTTGCGCATCGAGACGATGCGCGCCAGCCTCGAGCGCATCGGCCGCTTCGACCCGCAGCGCGCGGCCGAGCGTTTCCGCCTCACGTTTCGGCCCGCCGATACGCAACGCATCGTCGTCGACAGCGTCGATGCAGGTTGCGTCGGCTTCTGGGCCGAACCCATCGACGCGGCAAGCGCCGATGATTGCCGAGCAATGCGGGTCGAGCACTTCAACATCGACGCTGAGTTTCAGGGCCGGGGGCTCGGCAGCGCGGTGCTGCAGCGGTTGTTTGACAGCGCGCTGGATGGCATCGAATTTTTCCGTGTCGGCGCGCTGCGCGAGAGCGACGCGAATCGCTTCTACCAACGCCACGGTTTCTTCAAAGTCTCTGACGACGAATGGGACATCGCTTATGAACGACCCTGCCACCTTGCCGCCGGTTGAAGGCGGTTGCCTCTGCGGCGCCGTGCGTTACCGCGCCACGCCGACGCACCGCGAGGGCTACTACTGCCATTGCCGGATGTGCCAGCTCGCGTTCGGAAACACGCGCGCGGCGTTCTGCAACCTGCCCAAAGACGAAGTCGAGTGGACGAGCGGCGCGTCGTCGTACTACGCGTCGTCGAACTTTGCGGCGCGCGGTTTTTGCGGCCAGTGCGGCACGCCGCTGAGCTTCACGTACGACGACTCGCAGCACATGGATTTGTCGATCGGCAGCCTCGACGACCCTGCGGCATTCGCCCCTGCCTCGCACTTCGCGATCGAATCGCGCATCGCTGCCTGGCATGCAGAAGACGGCCTGAGCGGCGAACGGCTGGACGCGAACGCGCCGACGATGGCGCGCTGGACGCAGGCTGACGGAGTTGACGTGAATCCGGGCGTGAACGCCCCGCGCAAAGCCTGATCAGCCGGCCGGCTCCCCTCTTACCTCAGCAAGCCGTCGACTGCAATTCCCCACCATCGAACGAAAGAGCTCACCATGCGATTCCTCCACACCATGCTGCGCGTCGGCGACCTGCCGCGCGCCGTCACTTTCTACACCGACGTGATGGGCATGACGCTGCTGCGCCAGTCCGAGAACCCGTCGCAAAACTACTCGCTCGCCTTCCTCGGCTACGGCAAGAACCCCGAACACGCCGAGCTCGAGCTGACCTACAACCACGGCGTGTCGAGCTACGAGCTCGGCACCGCTTACGGCCACATCGCCATCGGCGTGCCCGATGTCGCGGCGGCCTGCGAAAAAATTCGCCACGGCGGTGGCAACGTCACGCGCGAGGCCGGCCCGGTCAAAGGCGGCAGCACCGTGATCGCCTTCATCACCGACCCCGACGGCTACAAGATCGAGCTGATCGAGCGCGCTGGGTACTGACCGCGCGCGGGACCACCTACTGCCCTAGAAGATGCTCGCTCAAGGCGTTTCCAGCTCATTTGAGCGCCGCGGCATCCATTACGCGTGGGTGATCGCCGCGGTCACCTTCCTCGCGATGCTGACCACCTCGGCGGCGCTCGGGCTGCCGGGCGCGATGCTGCAGCCGCTGAGCCGCGAGTTCGGCTGGAGCATCGAGCAACTCTCGTCGGTGTTCGCGGTGCGCTTCGCGTTGTTCGGCTTGCTCGGGCCGTTCGCGGCCGTGTTCATCGGGCGCTTCGGCCTTCGCCGGGTGATGGTCAGCGCGGCCACCCTGATCGCCTTGGCGATGGCGCTCGCCACGCAGGTGACGCAACTGTGGCAGTTGTTCCTGCTGTGGGGCCTGGTGCTCGGCTGCGGCACCGGGCTGACCGCGCTGGTGCTCGGCGCGATGGTTGCGAACCGCTGGTTCACGTCGAACCGCGGGCTGGTCGTCGGCTTGTTCGCGGCGAGCACGGCGACCGGCCAATTGATCTTCTTGCCGGTCGCTGCCTGGATGATCGAGGCACTCGGCTGGCGCTACGCCGTGATCCCGGTGT
>JANLUW010000100.1:0-2759 GCA_031363645.1 Rhizobacter sp.
ATTCTGTTCATCGGCCAGGTCGCGAGCGACCAGCGCGACCGCGAAGCGTTTCAGGAGCTCGATTACCGCCAGGTGTTCGGCCCCGGCACGCTCGGTTTCGCGAAGTGGGTCGGCGAGGTGCACGACGCGGCACGGCTACCCGAGTACGTCGCGCGCGCCTTCCACGTCGCGATGCAGGGCCGGCCCGGGCCGGTCGTGCTGGTGCTGCCGGAAGACATGTTGACGGCGCTGGTCTCGCCCGGCGAAGCTCCGGTGCTGCCGCGCGTCGAGCCCGCGCTCGCATGGCCCGCACCGGGTGCGCTGCGCGAGGTGCGCACGATGCTGCTGGCAGCCGAGCGGCCGTTCGTGATCGTCGGCGGCAGTGGCTGGGATGCGGCTGCGTGCGACGCGATGCGGCGCTTTGCCGAGAACTGGAACTTGCCGGTGGGCTGCGTCTTCCGCCGCCAAGATTTGTTCGACAACGGCCACCCGAACTATTCCGGCGATGTCGGCATCGGCATCAACCCGAAGCTTGGCGCGCGCCTCGCCGAGGCCGACTTGATCCTCGCCGTCGGTGCGCGGCTGGGCGAGATGACGACCGGTGGCTACACGCTTTTGAAGGTGCCGCGTCCAACGCAAAAACTGATCCACATCCACGCGGGGCCGGAGGAACTCGGCCGCGTCTACGCGGCCGACCTGATGCTGCAATCGGCGATGGCTTGCGCAGCGAAAGCGCTCGAAGGCTTGTCGGCGCCGCAGGCGTTAGCGTGGGACGCATGGACCACGAGTGCGCATGCCGATTACGAGGCGAATCATGGGTCGACACCAGTCGAGCCGCTCGACATGGCCGAGCTCGTCAAAACGATCCAATGCCTCGCGCCCGCCGACAGCGTGCTCACCAACGGCGCCGGCAACTACAGCGGCTGGCTGCATCGATTCTTCCGTTACCCCGGCCTGCAAAAACACCGCCGTACGCAGCTCGCGCCGACCTCGGGGGCGATGGGTTACGGCGTGCCCGCTGCCGTGGCAGCATCGCTGTTGTACCCCCACCGAACCGTGATCAACATCGCTGGTGACGGCGACTTTTTGATGACCGGCCAAGAACTTGCCACCGCGACCGGCTACGGCGCCGGCACAGGCGCCGGCAAGCTGATCGTGGTCGTCGTCGACAACGGCACTTACGGCACGATCCGCATGCACCAGGAACGCGAGTACCCGGGCCGGGTCAGCGGCAGCGACCTGTTCAACCCCGATTTCGCCGCGCTCGCGCGCGCCCATGGCTGGGCCGCGAGTTTGGTCGACGCGACCGCGCAGTTCGCACCTGCGTTCACCGCCGCGCTCGCGGCTGACAAGCCCACATTGATTCACGTGAAGCTCGATGCCGATGTCAGCACCTCGCGCGCGACGCTGACCGCGATCCGGCGCGCCGCCGCCGCAAGGCTTTGAGGGGCGGGTCGCGCAACCGGCGTGGGCCGATGCGCCTCACACCGCGCGGCGCCACAGCAACAGCAACACGCCCGCCAGCACCACGCTGACTGCAGCCCACTCGAAGCCGCTGACGTGCTCGCCGGCAAAGGCTACGCCGAGCAGCATCGCGATCACCGGGTTGACAAAGGTGTAGCTTGACGCCAGCCCGGCCGGCGCGCGCTCGAGCAACAGCATGTAGGCGTTGAACGCGATCAGCGAGCCGAACACGACGAGGTACAGCCACGCGGCGGCCGCGATCGGCTGCGGCGGCCAGGCGAAGGTTTCACCGTGCAGCGCCGACATGATCATCAACACCGCGCCGCCGCACAGCATCTCGCTCGCAAAGCCGGTCGCGCCCGGTGCGAGCGGCAGCGCGCGCTGGCTCAGCACGCTGCCGAGCGACCAGGTCGCGCACGCGATCGCGATTGCCGCGAGCCCGGCGGGCGAAGCCTGGAATCCTGCGCCTTGCGTCAGCATCAGCACGCCCGTGAGGCCGAGTGCGATGCCGGCCACCTCGGCGCGACGCGGCTTGACGCCCCAGAACAAATTGAGCGCGGCGATCATCAGCGGCACGACCGCGATGAACGCGACCACCAGGCCGGAGCCGACCGACACCTCGGCTAACGCCGTGCCGCCCATGCCGCCGCCGAGCATCAAGGTGCCGACAACGAGCGCGTTGCGCCACTGCCGGCGATCGGGCCAAGTGGCGCCGCGCCATCGCGCCCATGCCATCAGCACCACGCCTGCCAACAAGAACCTCGTGCCCATCTGAAAGAACGGTGGAAAGCTCGGCAACGCGAGCTTGATCGCAAGGTAAGTCGAGCCCCAAACCAGCCACGTGGCGGCCAAGCAAAGCAGCAGCAGCGGTGACAGGCCGAGCGGCGAACCGGTGCGTGAATCGGGCAAGGCGAGGGTCTTCATGGCATGCATCGTATGAAGGCCGCAGCAAGCAGGCCATGGGTGACTCGACCTTCCAGCCGCACAATGCCGTGAATTCAAAGGAGATTCATGGCTTCGACCTTCAACCCCGAACTCGATGGTCACGACACCCGCATCCTCGCGGAGCTGCAGGCCGACGCGCGTTTGACGATGGCCGAGCTCGGCCGGCGCGTGCATCTGAGCCAGCCGGCGGTGAGCGAACGGGTGCGCAAGCTCGAAGCCGCCGGCGTGATCACCGGCTACCGCGCGACCGTTAACCTGGCCAAGCTCGGCTACGGCATCCGCGCCATCATCCGCGTGGCCCGATGCGACTATGCGCGCATGATCGAGCTGGTGCAGCAAACACCCGAATGCATCAACGCTTACAACGTGAC
>JANLUW010000143.1:0-3608 GCA_031363645.1 Rhizobacter sp.
CCATGCGCCACCGTCACGGACTCCGCAAACTCAACCGCACCAGCGAGCACCGCCTGGCAATGCTGCGCAACATGTGCAATTCGCTGCTGCAGCACGAAGCGATCAAGACCACGGTCCCGAAGGCCAAGGAATTGCGCCGTGTCGTCGAGCCGC
This sequence comes from Rhizobacter sp., assembly GCA_031363645.1. Taxonomy (GTDB): domain Bacteria; phylum Pseudomonadota; class Gammaproteobacteria; order Burkholderiales; family Burkholderiaceae_C; genus LMDS01. The sequence goes on from JANLUW010000143.1 coordinate 154, forward strand.
TGATCACGCTTGCCAAAGAAGCGACGCTTGCGAACCGACGGCTCGCATTCGACCGCACCCGCGATCGCGACATCGTCACCAAACTGTTCAATGAGCTGGGGCCACGCTACAAGGCGCGCCCGGGCGGCTACACACGCATCCTGAAGATGGGCTTTCGTGTCGGCGATAACGCGCCGATGGCCTTCGTCGAGCTGGTCGATCGCCCGGATGCGGCTGCTACCGAAGGTGCGGCCGAGGAGTAATTTCCTCCCGTCCTTTCGCGCAGTGCTAGAAGGGCCGGCATCTGCTGGCCCTTTTGCATCGACAGGAAAGATGCTCGTCGACCGACCAAGGTCTTGCCTGTCACCCGACAATCAGAGCCCATGCGCAATCGACACCGTTTGACCCTCTGGCTGCAGCTGCTCGCAGCGCTGCTCCTGATCGCGGGGCTCGGTGCAGCCCGTGCGGAAGAAGATTTCTTGGACCCCGAGGTAGCTTTCAAACTTACGGCGCGGCCACTCGACGAGCGCACCGTCGAGGTGACCTACACCGTCGCGCCCGGCTACTACCTGTACCGCGAGCAGTTCAAGTTCGCGGCCAACGGTGCGACGCTGGGCGCGCCCGTGCTGCCTGCCGGCAAGACCAAATTCGACGAGACCTTCCAGAAGGACGTCGAGACCTACCGCGATGTCGTACGCATCGCTGTTCCGGTCACGCAAGCTGCGGGCAAATTCGAGCTGCTGGTGACGAACCAGGGCTGCGCCGACAAGGGCCTGTGCTACCCGCCGCAACAACGCGGCATCGAGGTCAAGCTGGCAGGCGTCGGCGGCGACGGCTTGGCGCGCGTGATGCGCGCCAACGAGAACCTCGCTGCGATCTCGGGTACAGACCCTGCAAGTGCGCCCGCCGCTGCAACAGCCGCCACGACCTACGCGGCCGACGATGCCGGCATCGACGGCGCACTTCGCAGCGGCAAGTTCTGGACCGTAGTCGGCGTGTTCTTCCTCGCCGGCATCCTGCTCTCGCTCACGCCGTGCGTGCTGCCGATGCTGCCGATCCTGTCGTCGATCATCGTTGGCCACGGCGCGCAGGTGTCGCGCGGGCGCGGGCTCGTATTGGCCGCGAGTTATTCGCTCGGCATGGCGCTGGTCTATACCGCGCTCGGCGTGGGCGCGGGCCTGGCGGGCGAAGGCCTTGCGGCGGCCTTGCAAAAACCGTGGGTGCTGTCGGCGTTCGCGATTGCGCTGGTGGCGCTGTCGCTGTCGATGTTCGGCGTCTACGAGCTGCAACTGCCGTCGGCGTTGACTGGCCGTTTGTCGAACGCATCGCAGCGCCTGCCGGCCGGTCGCTTCGCCGGGGTGTTTGCGATGGGCGGTGTCTCGGCTTTGCTCGTCAGCCCGTGCGTGGCCGCACCGCTGGCGGGTGCGCTCGTCTACCTGAGCCAGACGCGCGACGTGTGGCTTGGTGGCACCGCGCTGTTCTCGCTCGCCGCCGGCATGAGCGTGCCGCTGTTGCTAATGGGCGCCTCGGCAGGCGCGCTGTTGCCCCGTGCCGGTGGCTGGATGGACGAGGTCAAGCGCTTCTTCGGTATCTTGCTGCTCGGCGTCGCGCTGTGGACGGTGCAATCGGTGTTGCCCGCATCGTTGGTGCTCGCGCTCTGGGGCGCCCTCGCGATCGCTGCTGCTGTGATGCTTGTGTCGTCGCATCATGGTCGGCGCGCGGGCGGGACTCAAAGCATCTGGCGTCGGGTGCTCGCTGCCGTGCTCGCCGCGTGCGGCCTGATGCAACTCGTGGGAGCTGCATCGGGCGGCACCAACCCGTTGCAGCCGCTCGCGCATTTGCGAGGCGGCCAGAGTGCCGCGGCTGGTCTCACTTTCACGTACGTGCGCAGCGCTGCTGAACTCGACAACGCATTGCGCACCGCGGGTCGCCCGGTGATGCTCGACTTCTACGCCGATTGGTGCGTCTCGTGCAAGGAGATGGAGCGCTTCACCTTCGTCGACCCCGCGGTGCAGAAAAAGCTGAGCGGTGCGCTGTTGCTCAAAGCCGATGTCACTGCGAACAACGAAGCCGACCGGACGCTGCTGAAGCGCTTCAACCTCTTCGGTCCACCCGGCACGATCTTCTTCGACGCCCAAGGGCGCGAGCTGCCCGCAGCGCGCATCGCCGGCTTTCAAAGTGCTGCGCGCTTCTTGCAGACATTGGACACTGCGGGGTTGTGAATTCGCAGCGGCACCGCGACCTATGCTATTATCAACGACTCAGTCGCGAGGTGGAGCAGTCTGGTAGCTCGTTGGGCTCATAACCCAAAGGTCGCAGGTTCAAATCCTGCCCTCGCAACCACAGAATAGCTAAAGAACAAGCGGCTCAGCGCCGTAGTGAACGCCAACCACCAGGTTGGCGTTTTGCTTTGTGGCCCACTCTTGGCCCACATTTGGCCCACCCGTGGCCCGCACACTTCGCGGTGAATCAAGAAATGACCTTTGGGCTCTTGGCCCAGATCGCTGACCATTGGTCTGAATTCGTGACCATTGGACCGTTGAACCAATGGTCGGTAACTACCCTGACCGTTGGGGTGCGTCGCCCATACTCGCGCTCAGCACACTCACATCGCCTTGAGTGAAAGGGCCTCCGAGTACCTGCATGGTTAACGTCGTCGAGGGACGCCACTCGCAGCTATGCAGCGGTTGCGGTCGATCATCTCCGGAGGGCGAATTCACGCTTAGTGCCGTCAAGCGGTAGTCGGCGTACGCAACTGTCGCTGGCACGAAAGGCCGCTGTCGATTGCATTGCTGACATAGACATCGCGGTCCCGCACGGCAGCGACGCTGGGCCCGTACCGCGACCCAGCCACTGACCGCCGTTCATTGCGCCGAACTCACGCAAACGACCCTGAACCGACGTCCGCGGCCCTAGATTGGCCGCCCCGAAGCGGCCGGTCGGGTCCGTTTAAGGCCGCGAAAGGTGTGCCGTGCCTGCGTCGAGGCGGATACGTCCACCGACGACGAGTTACACGCGCTGCTGCAGACCGTGATCGCCTGACTTGGACATCCCATGCGCAGATCCCACGCGCGGACGGTGGCGAGTCACCGACTACGTGCACAAGGTCAAAGCACCACCCTGTGCCTGCAGGAACACCACTTCCCAAATGTCTACGCCGGTGTCATCCACTAGTCTTTTTTGCAGAGGTAAGGAAGTCACAGCAAAAGAATCTATGCCCCGGATCGCCTGCAACGCGGCACGCTCACGACGACGGTGGACAGGCGCTTGCCGTCGTCATGACAGGCGAGCCCGGGCCCGGTCCGAGCAGGTGCAGGCCCACCAGCCAGTTCAGCAGATAGGGCTGCTGCTTATTCGTGCCGGGTTCCGGCTCGGCGAAGAAGAAGCCGTTGTGGCCGTTGACAATGGCAGGCGGCGCACGCACGACCCACACCGGCGCATACGCATCGAGCTGCCAGTCCGGCGCCGCGGGCGAC
>JANLUW010000149.1:0-1876 GCA_031363645.1 Rhizobacter sp.
AGACGGCCCACCTTCGAAGGTGATGCATCCCCTGCCGGCTGTGTACCCGGTGACCATGGATGAGCGCTCTGGAAGTAGGTCCTTGGACGGGAACACTGCCGCGACCTGCGCGCCGTCGTGGATGGCATCGACGACCTCCGCATCCGTTGCCAGGACACGAGCGCCGAGCACCCGATCCCATCCGGTCTCCACTTCACTCCAGAGCACGTCGCTGACGTGGCCGTCGGCACCGATGCGGACCTTCGAGACCTCGAAGCATCGCCCGTACTCAGCGGCCATCGGACGGGCACGTTCACCCTGGTAGGTCATGGCGCTGGCTCCTTGTGATGTTTAACGGCATTGCCATCGCGGCAACGGCGGTGCTTGATTTCAAAGGCATCGCGAATGCATGGCCGTGACTTCGTCGAGTTACGCGCAGGAAAGCGAATCTTGATCTCAACGAGCCGGGGCAACGCTGGCCAGAGCAGCGAACAATCGAAGGCCCGCTCGACCATGCTCACGCGACGCCGAAGGCGATCGGCCCGCATACCAAAGTGCTTGCGGCAAAAACCATGGTGAGTCTGCGTTGGCAAGCCTTGTGCCATCTGTTCGTTGCCGTACCCAACGGTCGCATTCTTCGGAGGCGATTGGGGCGCGTCGGCAAAACAGCGGTCTCATTGCCAACCGTAGCGCCGGATGTAGGCGCGCTTCATCAACGTGGTCAACATGCAGTAGGCCAGCAGGATCGCCACCAGCCAACCGTAATACCCCGCCGGCAAGGCCTGCAGCTTGAAGTAGCCGGCCAGCGGCGAGAGCGGCAGCCACAGGCCGATCGCCATGATGATCAGCGTCATCGCCATAAGCGGCGCAGCGGCGCGGCTTTGCACGAAGGGCAGCTTCGGTGTGCGCACCATATGCACCACCAGGGTCTGCGTCAGCAGACCAACGACGAACCACCCGGACTGGAACAGGCCTTGAGTCGCCACGGTGTTGGCGTTGAACACCCACCACATCACGGCGAAGCTGATGATGTCGAAGAGTGAGCTGATGGGACCGAAGAAGAGCATGAAGCGGCCGATGTCTGAAGGGTTCCACTTCAGCGGTTTGGTGACGAGTTCGGCATCGACGTTGTCGAACGGGATGCCGGTCTGCCCGATGTCGTACAGCAGGTTCTGCACCAGCAACTGCAGCGGCAACATCGGCAGAAACGGCAGAAACGCGCTGGCCACCAGCACACTCAGTACGTTGCCGAAGTTGCTGCTGGCGGTCATGCGGATGTACTTCAGCATGTTGCAGAAGGTGGTGCGGCCCTCGACTACGCCGTCGTCGAGCACCAGCAGGCTCTTTTCCAGCAGGATGATGTCGGCCGCTTCCTTGGCGATGTCCACGGCGCTGTCCACCGAGATGCCGATGTCGGCTGCGCGCAGGGCCGGTGCGTCGTTGATGCCGTCACCCATGAAGCCCACCACGTGGCCGCTGGCCCGCAGCGCGCGCACGATGCGCTCCTTGTGCAGCGGGGTGAGCTTGGCGAACAGGGTGTGCGATTCAGCTGCGGCCTTCAGTGCGTCGTCGTTCAGGGTTTCGACCTCGGCGCCCAGCAGGACCCGGTCTGTGGGCAAACCGACCTGGCCGCATACATGCACGGTCACAGGCCCGTTGTCGCCCGTCAACACCTTGACGGTGATGCCGTGTGCTGCCAGCTTCTTCAGCGCCGGTGCAGCCGACTCTTTAGGCGGGTCGAGGAAGGCGATGTAGCCGATCAGCGTCAAATCGGCCTCGTCAGCGACCGCGTAGGTGGTCTGGCTGGGCGGAAGTTCCTTCATGGCCACCGCGACGACGCGCAGCCCTTCCTCGTTGAGTTCGCGCGTGACCTGCTGCACGCGAGCCAGCATGGCCG
>JANLUW010000153.1:0-16859 GCA_031363645.1 Rhizobacter sp.
GGGCGACTGCGCACCGTCTGCGGCGAAACGGTAGTAGCAGGTCGTGTTCGGCCGCAGGCCGGGCACGTCGACCTTGACCGTGAAGTCGCGCAGCACGTTGGTCTTGGTGCTGCTGGAAGCGACCACGACGCTCAATGCCGGATCGGTAGCGACAACGTAGTTGACGACAGTCGCGCTGCGGCTGCTGACAGACGACGCGCGGGTCCAGAGGATGACCCGGTCCGACAGCGGATCGCCGCTCGCGACGCCGTGCTGGAACACCGGGTTCGACGCGGCGTCAGCGGCGCCGCCGCTCCAGCCGAGGCCCGGTACAGCGGCAAGCGCGACCGCCGCCGAGCCGGAGTGTTTGAAGAAGTCGCGCCGGCTGGCGCCGGTGCGTGCGGGCTTGACGGTGCTGGGGCGTCCCATGGCTGCAGTCCTCGCGGAATGACGCGGCGGGCGATGCCGATGCCGCCGGGCGAAATCTCGCCGCCGTCAGCCACAAAATTAACGGTGGCTCGATGACGGCCGCGTGACGCTTTTCGCGCGCGCCGCGCTGTTCGGAGGTGCAGGCGAATTCAGGCGGCCGTGAAGTTGCCGTGGAATCCGTACGGCAACCAGTACGGCAGCGTGGCCGTTGCGATCGGGCCGTCGGCGATGTGGCGCGCATCGAGCAGGTTCACGCGGGTCACGCCTTTGGCCGCATCGAAGGTCGTGCCGAGCAGCCACGCATCGAGCTCGCCGCGGGCGCCGGGTTGGGGCACGACGATGTGTTCTTCGACGACCGTGTGCTTGCCGTAGTCGTACCGCTGCACACGGCCGGTTTCGAGATCGCGCCACTGCAGGCCGTGAAACCACGGTGGCCGCTGGGCACCGCCGGACCAGCTGGCGGCGGTCAGCAGGTAGCGCGTGGCCAGCCCGTTGCGCATCGGGTGCACGCGCGGGAATTCGACGGTGTCGTGCGTGTCTTCCACCCGCGCCTTGCCGGTGCGCATGTCGAGCACCGCGAGGCGCGTGCTCGAGCCACCGAAGCTCGCCGGGTGGCCGGCCATCAGAGACGAGGCGCCGCGCATCACGAACTCGGGTGTGGGTGAGGCGACGAAGCTGAGCGCGATGCTGCCGTCGGCGCGCTCGTGCGCGTTGCCGACGTGAAACACCATCTGCGACGGCAGCTCGAAGACGCGACGCTGGGCGATGTCGTCTTTCTTCATCACGAGGATGCGCAGTGGCTCGTTCGGCTCGTAGGTGAAGGCGTTGCCGCCGGCCACGTCTTCGCCGAAGTGGAGCTTGACGGGCGGCAACGGCAGCACGATGTAGCGCTCGGTGATGGCCGCGTCGTGCGCCATGCCGCCGGGATAGGGCGTCTCGCAGATCTGTGCGCGCACGAGCTTGCCCGCCGCGTCGACATGCCAGACGACCAGGTTGGCGCCGGCGCTGCCGATGTTCCACAGGTTGCCCGCGGCATCGAGCTTCGGGTGCGCCGAGAACGGCATCTGCGCGAGGCCTTCTTGCCAAGTCACGGGGCCGAGCGTGGCGAGGTCGTCGGGGCTGAGCGCGAAGGCCGAGCCGCCTTCCCACATCGCGAGCACGCGGCCGGCGTGTTCGATCGCGTTGGTGTTCGCGACGTTGAAGGCGTCGGGGCCCTGCGTGGGTGTGGCGCCGGGCTCGTCGCCCGCGATCTTCGTGCCGTAGGCGCTGTAGAGGAACTTGCCGGCCTGCTGCTCGGCCAGCAACTTGGGCGTGCGCACGAGGCGGCCGAGGTGGCGCACCGTCGGCGCTTTGTTGCCGACGCCGCCGCCGGTGAACGTGAACTGCTGCACCATGCCGTCGCCGGCGAACCAATGGTGGTAGCGCTGGCCGTCGCGCTCGTGCAGCGCCGGGCCGTTGCGGTAGAAGCGGCCGCGAAAATCGGCGGGCCACTTGCCCGAGAGCGCGAGCGCGTCGCACCTCAGGTCTTGATCGACGACACCTTTGAACGGCTTGAGCCAGGGCTGACTCGTGATCGCGTTGTCGAAGGCCCGGCCTTCGGGTGAGAGCGCGAAGGCGGGCCAGCTGCCGGCGGCGCTGAGCGCGGCGAAGGCGCTGAGAAAGTGGCGGCGTTGCATGGTGGTGCTCCGGCTGGGGGGGCGGCTACTTGCTGAGCTTGACGACGATGGCCTCGGCGCCGAGAGGCACCTGTGCCGTGTCCCAGGTCGGGCCCGTCATCGGCGAGGATTTGCCCGAGGCGCCCCACGGCTCGGTCGGCATGCCGAAGGGGTTGGCGTCCAGCTTGCCGTTGCCGTTGAGGTCCTGGAACAACGTCAGCGCGACCACTTCGCCCGTCAGCCCGCAGACTTGGACCGTCATCGTTTCGCCGGTCACGTTGACCTGCAGCTGGCTCGTCGCGGCCTTGCGAAAACTGGCGGCATCGGTGTAGGCGGCCACCATCAACGGGCCCTGGCCATTGCGCAGGTTTTGCACCTCGACCTTGGCGCAGCCGCCGGGTGCTTCCGCATGGGCGATGGTCGCGAACGACGCGAGCGCGAGAGCGGCGGTGCAGGCGGTGAGCAGGGCTTTCATGGGGACTCCCGTGGGTGGCGCGAATAAGCGTACTTTAGAAAGCCGGCGCGCGTTTGCCATTCCGAATGCGACGAAACGGTGGCGCGCGGCGCGAGATGCCGACAAGCGGCGCGACATGTCGGGCCGCCTGAGCACACGTGCGCATCGGCGAGCCGCGCGCGCGGCTCGCCCTACTCGCTGATGCGCCCGCGCCCGGCCTTGGTCTGCGCACGCTGGCTCTTGCCTTCGAGGCGGCGCTGCTTGGAGCCGTAGGTCGGCTTCGTCGCGCGCCGCGGCTTCGGCGGCACCGCGACCGCGTCGACGATCGCTTGCAGCCGCCCGAGTGCATCCGCGCGGTTCATGTCCTGGCTGCGCGTGGTTTGCGCCTTGATCACGATCACGCCCTCGGTCGTGATGCGCGAATCGGCGAGCGCGAGCAGCCGCTCTTTGATGGCATCGGGCAGCGACGATGCGCGGATGTCGAAGCGCAGGTGCACCGCGCTCGACACCTTGTTGACGTTTTGCCCGCCAGCGCCTTGCGCGCGGATCGCGGTGAACTCAACTTCGTTTTCGGCGACGGTGGGCGAGTGGGCTTCGTTCACAGCGTGTTCAGACCGCCCGCGCCGGCACGCGCGGCGCGAGCGCGCACATCAGCTCGTAGCCGACCGTGCCGGCGGCCGCCGCGATCTCGTCGATCGCGAGGACCGCTCCGCCTGGGCTCGCGCCCCAAAGCGTGGCGACGCTGCCGACCTGTGCTTCGGGTGCGGGCGTCAAATCGATCGTGATCATGTCCATCGAGACGCGGCCGACCAGGCGCGTGCGCACCTCGCCGATCAGCACCGGCGTGCTGTCGTTCTCGGTGCAGGGCACGACGCGCGGGTAGCCGTCGGCGTAACCGCAGGCAACCACGCCGATGCGCATGTCGCGCTCGGCGGTGAAGTGGCTGCCGTAGCCGACCTGCTCGCCGGCCTTCACGTTCTGCACGGCGATGACCTCGGCGCGCAGGCTCATCGTCGGTCGAAGTTGCCAATCGAAAATGGTCTTCTCGGGGAAGTCGGGCGACGAGCCGTAGACCATGATGCCGGGGCGAACCCAGTCGGCGGCAACGCCGAACTCGTGGCCCTTGGCGCGCACGGACTCGGCGTTCGGTGCGCAGCGCAGCGTGGCGGCGCTGTTCGCCAGCGTGCGTTCGCCGGGCATGCCGCGCGTCGCCTCCTCGAACACCGCGAGCTGGTGCGCGATGCCGCGTGAGTTGTCGGCGTCCGACAGGTGCGTCATCAGCGCGACGCTCTCGACTTGCGTGAGGCCGCTCAACCGCCGCCAGGCGTGCTGGTAGTGTTCGGGCCGAAAGCCGAGCCGGTTCATGCCGCTGTTCATCTTCAGGAACACCTGCTGCGGCACGTGCGTTTTGTGCGCGGCGAGCCAGTCGATCTGCGCTTCGTGGTGCACCGTGTGCCACAGGTTCAGGCGCGAGCAGAGCTCCAGATCGCGCGGCTCGAAACAACCTTCGAGCAACAGCACCGGCCCGCGCCAGCCGAGCGCGCGGATGCGTTCGGCCTCGGCCAGATCGAGCAGCGCGAAACCGTCGGCGCCTTTGAGCCCCGCGTAGGCGCGCTCGATGCCGTGGCCATAGGCGTTGGCCTTCACGATCGCCCAGACCTTCGCATCGGGCGCCGCGGCGCGCGCCCGCGTGAGGTTGTGGGCCAAGGCATCGGTGTGAACGAGGGCTTCGATGGGGCGCGGCATGCGTGGATTCTGCCAGCGCGATTGCGGTCGAACTCGCGTGCTGTGACGCCGCCGGCAAGGAGACACATGCGCACATCTGTGACGGCGGCGGGGCGCGTGCACAGTAAATGAAGCAGGGCTTTTCGACCATCATGGCGGCGCAGTTTTTCAGCGCGCTGGCCGACACCGCCCTCGGCGTGGTCGCGTTCGAGATGCTGCGGGCCGACAACATGGCTTCGCGTGTCGCGTGGCTGGCGCCGATGCCGGCGTTGTTCTATGTGTTGCTCGTGCCGTTCCTCGGCGCCTTCGCCGACGCCTTTCCCAAGGGCAAGGTCATGCTCGCGGCCAACGCGATCAAGATGGTCGGCTGCCTGCTGATGCTCGCGGGGCTGAATCCGCTGCTCGCATACGCCGCGGTCGGGCTCGGCGCGGCCGCCTACTCGCCCGCGAAGTACGGCATCGTGATCGAGCTGCTGCCCGTTTCGCAATTGGTCAAAGCGAACGGTTGGATCGAGGGGCTGACGATCGTCTCGATCATTCTCGGCATCGTGTGCGGCGGCCAACTCGTCGGGCCGACGGTCTCGCGCCACCTGCTCGCGCTCAATGCGCCGTTCTTCGACTTCGACATCACCACCGCACCCGAGTCGGCGCTGGTCGTGCTGATGGGCTCGTACCTGATCGCGGCGCTGCTGAACCTGCGCATCCCGCGCACCGATGCAACGCTGCAGCGGATCGGCAACAGCGTGGGCGCGCTGGTGCGTGACTTTGTCGACTGCAACGCGCGGCTCTGGTCCGACAAGCTCGGCCAGGTCTCGCTCGCAACCACCACGCTGTTCTGGGGCGCTTCGGGCAACCTGAAGAACATCATGTTCGCTTGGGCCGCCGCGGCGCTCAGCTACACGACCTCGCAGACCTCGATGCTGGTCGGCGTGCTCGCTTTCGGCACCGCGGCCGGTGCGATCCTCGCGGCCTCGCGCGTGCGGCTCGACACCGCCACGCGGATGATTCCGCTGGGCATCTGCATGGGTTTGATGGTGGTCGCGCTGAACCTGATCGGCAGCGCGTGGGCGGCGGTGCCATTCCTGCTCGTGCTCGGCGCGGTCGGCGGTTATCTGGTGGTGCCGATGAACGCGCTGCTGTATCACCGCGGCGCCAGCCTGATGGGCTCGGGGCGCTCGCTGGCGGTGCAAAACTTCAACGAGCAAGCCGCGATTCTCGGCTTCGCGGCGTTCTACATCGGCATGACCCGGCTCGGCTTTTCGGTCTTCACCGCGATCACGTTTTTCGGGCTGCTGGTGACGGTGACGATGGTGGGCGTGTATCGCTGGCACTGGGCCAATTGCGCCAACCACCCGGCAGAGCTCGAACACCTTCTTGCAATCGCCAGAGGCGACACGCATTGAGCGCACGCATTCGTGCCTTAACTAAGGGCTAACCCGGCGCGTGTTCCGGGGCTCTTTAGCGCGACGCGCCAGCGGCGACAATCCCGTAAATGCTTTCGTTTCCCGTCACGCCAGAACAGCAGCCGCCGCGCGCATGAAAAAAGGTTTTTACACGATCATGGCGGCGCAGTTCTTTAGCTCGCTGGCTGATAACGCGTTGCTCGTGGCGGCGATCGAGATGCTCAAGACGACGAACGCGCCGTCGTGGAACATCCCGGCCTTGGGACCGATGTTCGCGCTGTTCTACGTGATCCTGGCGCCGTTTCTCGGCGCCTTCGCCGATGCGGTGCCGAAGGGCAAGGTGATGTTCTTCGCCAACGGGATCAAGGTCGTGGGCTGCCTGATGATGTTGTTCGGCGGCCACCCGCTGATCGCCTACGCGATCGTCGGCCTCGGTGCGGCGGCGTACTCGCCCGCCAAGTACGGCATCTTGACCGAGCTGCTGCCGAACTCGCAGCTCGTCAAGGCCAACGGCTGGATCGAAGGGCTGACGATCATGTCGATCATTCTCGGCATCGCGCTCGGCGGGCAATTGATCGGCACGGTGGTTTCGCGCCACTTACTTGCGATCGACTTACCGATGATCGACACGGGCATCAACACCGCACCCGAATCGGCGATCGCGGTGATCGTGTTCCTGTATCTGATCGCGGCGATGTTCAACCTGCGCATCCCGCGCACCGAGGCGCCGCTGCAGCCGCTCGGCCACGGCATGGTCGGGCTGATGCGTGACTTCTCGAGCTGCAACGCGCGCCTCTGGAGCGACAAGCTCGGCCAGATCTCGCTGGCCACCACCACGCTGTTCTGGGGTGTCTCGGGCAACCTGCGCATCATCGTGTTCGCGTGGGCGACCGCGGCGCTCGGCTACACGACCACGCAGGCGACCTCGCTCGTCGCGGTGGTCGTGATCGGCACAGCCGCGGGTGCGATCGTCGCTTCGATGCGGATGAAGCTCGATCAGGCGACCGGCGTGATCCCGCTGGGCATCGCGCTCGGCCTGCTGGTAATCGGCCTGAACGCGATCACCAACGTGTGGGTGGCCGCGCCGTTCCTGATTTTGCTGGGTGCCATCGGCGGCTACATGGTGGTGCCGATGAATGCGCTGTTGCAGCACCGCGGTGCCAACCTGATGGGCGCAGGCCGTTCGATCGCGGTGCAGAACTTCAACGAACAGGCCTGCATCCTAGGCCTCGGCGCGTTCTACACCGGCATGACCAAGTTCGGTCTGTCGGCGTTCACGGCGATCGCGTTGTTCGGTGGCGTGGTGGCAGCCACGATGTGGCTGATCTACCGCTGGCACAAGTCGAACGGCGTGAAGTACAAGGTCGAGCTCGATCACCTGCTCGCCATCGCCCGCAGCGACAAACACTGAGCGCGCCGCGCTACTTGAACAGCGGGTCGACGTTGGCGAGCGCCACGACGAACGCGGCTTGGGCGAGCGGTTTTGTTAAAAAGGCGTCGCAGCCGGCGAGCGAACTCCGCACTCGGTCCGACGAACCGGCATGGCCTGTGACCATCACGACCGCCGGCACCAGACCGCGTGGGTGATCGATTTGCTGCTTGATCGCCTGGCACAGGCCGAGGCCGTCGATGTCGGGCTTGGGGCCGAGCAAGAGTTCAAGGAAGACGATCGCGTGGGCCTGCTGCTCGATCAGCGCGAGCGCCTCCTCGCCACTCTCGGCGCCGTGTGCGTGGTAGCCCAGCGCGTCGAGCCGGTGCATCAGGAACTTGCGTGCGATCGCGCTGCTGTCGACCACCAGCACCGGCCGGCCGCCACCGCCGCGGCGCTTTGCCACGGCCGCACGGTGCACGCTGCGCTCGGCGGCCAGGTTCGAGACCAGCGCAGTCGGCGCGGGGCCGAGGTCATCGAGCAGCACGTCGACGGTGCCGCGCAGATCAAACGGCGTGGCAAGCGCATCGAGTTCGGTCAACGCGGTGGCCGGGTCGTCGGCATGGAGGAATTGCGAGTCGGGCGGAGCAGCAAGCATCGTGTCACTCAATCGGGCGGTTCGCGCGGCGCGGTCTGCTCAGCCGGCCATGTTGGGCGCGCGGTGGTCACGTCGTCAAGCGCCCTTGCCCGCGGGTGTGCGGTCTGCGGCGGTAGCATTGCACACGCAATGCAACCCCGCCGCGCCGTTGCGGCACCCACCGAGAGACACACCCATGGCCCACTCGCCCACCAGCATCTACGACTTCGAGGCGAAAGCCATCGACGGCAAGCCGGCGCCACTGGCTGCACAGCGCGGCAAGGTGATGCTGATCGTCAATACCGCGAGCGCGTGCGGCTTCACGCCGCAGTTCGGCGGGCTCGAAGCATTGTGGAAGACGTATGCCGACAAGGGCCTGGTCGTGATGGGCTTCCCGAGCAACGAGTTCGGCGGCCAAGACCCGGGCGCCGACCCCGAGATCGCGTCGTTCTGCCAGCTCAACTACGGCGTGAGTTTCCCGATGATGGGCAAGGTCAAGGTCAACGGTGCCGAGGCGCACCCGCTGTGGCAGTGGCTCACCAACGAGGCGCCGGGGATTCTCGGCATCAAGTCGGTGAAGTGGAACTTCACGAAGTTCCTGGTCGGCCGCGACGGCCAGGTGATCAAGCGCTACGCGCCGACCGACAAGCCCGAATCGATCACGGGCGACATCGAAGCCGCTCTCGCGGCGCCAACCCCGGCGCAGTGACCACGGCGCACAGACAGCAGCACCCGAGACACGCCCATGTTCGAGCACATTCCCCCGTTCGCCGGTGACCCGATCCTGAGCCTGAACGAAGACTTTCAAAAAGACCCGCGGCCGAACAAGATCAACCTGTCGATCGGCATCTACTTTGACGACGCCGGCCGCATTCCGGTGATGGATGCGGTGCGGCGCGCCGAAGCGCTGGTGGTGGCCAAGGGCGGGCCGAAGCCCTACCTGCCGATCGAAGGCGCGGCGAATTTTCGCAGCGCGGTGCAGCTGCTGCTGTTCGGCGCCGAACACGAGGCGATCAGGGCGGGGCGCATCGCGACGATCCAGTCGGTCGGCTCCAGCGGAGGCTTGAAGGTCGGCGCGGATTTCATCGCCAGCTGGTTCGAGGGCAGCCAGGTCTGGGTGAGCGACCCGACGTGGGACAACCACCGCGCGATGTTCGAGGGCGCGGGCCTGAAGGTCAACATCTACCCGTACTACGACCCTGCCACCGGCGGCCTGAAGTTCGAGGCGATGCTCGCGACGTTGCGCGGCCTGCCGCTCAAGAGCATCGTGCTGCTGCACGCCTGCTGCCACAACCCGACCGGTGTCGACCTGACCCGCGCGCAGTGGGACGCGTTGATTCCGGTGCTGCGTGACGGCGGCCTGATCCCCTACCTCGATCTCGCGTACCAAGGCTTCGGCGACGGCATCATCGAAGACGCTTACGCGGTGCGCGCGCTCGCGAGCGCTGGTGTGAGCTTCTTCGTCGCCAACTCGTTCTCGAAGAGCATGAGCGTCTACGGCGAACGCTGCGGCGCGCTCAGCGTCGTCTGCCCGAACGCGCATCAGGCTGCGCTCGTGCTGGGCCAGATGAAGTTCACCGTGCGACGCAACTACTCGAGCCCACCGATCCACGGCGGCCAGTTGGTGGCGACCGTGCTCACCGAACCCGAGCTGCGCAAGAGTTGGGAGCGCGAACTCGGCGTCATGCGCGAACGCATCGGCGCGATGCGCAAGAAGCTGCATGCGGTGCTCGCCGCCAAGTTGCCGGGCCGTAATTTCGACTACATCCTGACCCAGCGCGGCATGTTCAGCTACACCGGCATGACGATCGCGCAAGTCGATGCGCTGCGACAGGCGCACGGCGTCTACATGCTGCGCTCGGGGCGCATCTGCGTGGCGGGCTTGAACAGCGGCAACGTCGAGGCGACGGCGGTCGCGATGGCAGCGGTGCTCCGCGCGAGTTGAGGCCGCCGCCCGGTTCGATCGCGTGACCCACTTTCTTTTATCACCCACGAGGCGGAAAACATGAACGCAATGAAGCTCGTCGCCATCACGCTGATCGTGCTCGGTGCCCTTGGCTTGGCCTACGGCGGTTTCAGCTACACGAAGGACACGACGGTGGTCAAACTCGGGCCGATCGAGCTCACCGCCAAGGAGAAGGAAACCGTCAATGTCCCGATGTGGGCGGGCATCGGTGCGATCGCGCTGGGCGGTGTGTTGCTCCTGTTGGGCGGCAAGCGCGGCTGATCACCGGGGTGCCGCGGCAGGTCTTCGTTCACCCAGCCGAGGCTGTCTGTTCGTCGCGCCCGAACCAGCGCTGCGCATGCAGCCCGAGGCCGGTCGCGACGCTCGCGAAGCGGTCGCCGCGAACCACTTGGGCAGCCGGGAACGCCGCTGCGATCCGGCTCGCGAGCAGGCGCAGGCCGGTCGAGCCGCCGGTGAAGTAGAGGGCGTCGATCTGCCTCGGCGTGAGCCCTGCCTGACGCACGGCTTCGCCTGCGGCGCCGACGATGCGCGCGATGTCGACCTCGATCGCATCGACCGCCTGCTGTTCGGTCAGCACGGCAGCTAACTCGCGCTCGGTGTGGCTCAAGTCGATGCGTGTCCCGCCGCCGTCGGCCACGTCGATCTTGGCCTGTTCGGCGCGCGCCATCAGTTCGTGGCCGAGCCGCTCGCCCACGACCACCATCAGCCGCTCGTAGTGCTTCGGCTCGCCATAGAAGCCACGCATGCTGCGCAGTTCGGCGACACGGCCAGGGCTGTAGACGGTGTTGATCAGGTGCCAGGTCGCAAGGTCGAAGTACACGCTGCTCGGCACCTCGCGGGCCGGCGCACCCGCAACGGTCGGCCCGTACGCGCCGTAGCCGTACTCGGGCAGGATCGCAGCGAGCTCGACGCGCCGGTCGAAGTCGGTACCCGCCACGTGCACGCCGTAGTTCGCGAGGATGTCGGCCTTGCGATCGAGCACGTCGATGCGCTGCGGGCCGACGCGCACGACCGAGAAGTCGGAGGTGCCGCCGCCGATGTCGACCACCAGCACGACCTGCTCGCGTGTAGCGCTGCGCTCGTAGTCGAACGCGGCGGCGATCGGCTCGTACTGGAACTCGATGTCGTCGAAGCCGACCTGGCGCGCCGCGGCTTCCAACGCCGATTGCGCTTGCGCGTCGCGTGCCGGGTCGTCGTCGACGAAGAACACCGGCCGGCCGAGCACCGCGCGGCCGATGCGCGTGCCGGCCTGTGCCTCGGCACGGCCTTTGAGGTGCTTCAAATAACCGGCGACGATGTCGAGGTATCTCGCGCCGCGACCACCGCCCACGTCGGTCGTCTGGTCGATCAGGTTGCTGCCGAGGATGCTCTTCATCGAGCGCATCAGCCGGCCGTCGATGCCGTCGACGTAGGCGGCCACGGCAGCCCGGCCGAAGGCGCGCGGCGGGCCGTCCAGCTCGGGCCCTTCGACGAAATAGAAGACGGCCGTGGGCATCGTTCGGTGGCCCGGCTCGAGCTCGACCAGGCGCATGCCGGTAATCGGCCCGGGGATCGCGATCGCTGAATTGGAAGTGCCGAAGTCGATGGCGCAGAACATGAGCGGGGGCCCCTGGGAAAGTGCAGCGGTGGGTGGGCGGGGCGCGGTTCTACTCAGCGCGCACGCAGCCCGCGCGCTGCGGCTTACTCGATGCCCAATTGCGTGATCAGCTTGGTGTTGAGGTAGGCCTCGATCGCCTCGGTGCCGCCTTCGGAGCCGTAGCCGGAATCCTTCATGCCGCCGAACGGCAACTCGGGGAGCGCGAAGCCGACGTGGTTGATCGTGACCATGCCGGCCTCGATCGCGGTACCGATCGCCTGCACGGTTTTCGATGAGCGCGTGTACGCATACGAAGCCAGGCCGAACGGCAGGCGGTTCGCCTCGGCCACGACTTCGTCGAACGAGCTGAACGACACGATCGGCGCGATCGGGCCGAACGGCTCCTCGCTCATGATGCGGGCGCTCGCCGGCACGTGGCCGAGCACGGTCGGCTCGAAGAAGTTGCCGGCCGTGCCGATGCGCTTGCCGCCCGTCAGCAGTTTGGCGCCTTTGGCGACGGCGTCGTCGACGAACATTTGCATCGCCTCGATGCGGCGCGAGTTCGCGAGCGGGCCCATGCGCGAATCGGCATTCATGCCGTCGCCGACCTTCAGGCTCTTCGCCGCTTTGACGAAGCCGTCGACGAAGCGCTCGTAGACCGACTCATGCACCAAGAAACGCGTCGGCGCGATGCACACTTGCCCGGCATTGCGGAACTTCGATGCCGCCAGTTGCTTGACGGCGGTTTCGACATCGGCATCGCCGAACACGATGGCCGGTGCGTGGCCGCCGAGCTCCATCGTGATGCGCTTCATGTGCTGGCCGGCGAGCGCGGCGAGCTTCTTGCCCACCGGCGTCGAGCCGGTGAAGGTGATCTTGCGGATGACCGGGCTCGGGATCAGGTACTCGGAGATCTCCGACGGCACACCGAACACCAGGTTCAGCACGCCGACCGGCAGGCCCGCGTCGGCATAGGCCTTGACCAGCGCGGCCACGCTCGCGGGCGTTTCTTCCGGCCCTTTCAAGATGACCGAGCAGCCAGCGGCGAGCGCAGCCGAAATCTTGCGCACCGCCTGGTTGATCGGGAAGTTCCACGGCGTGAACGCGGCGACCGGGCCGACCGGCTCCTTCACCACGAGCTGCATCACGCCGTCGGCGCGCGCCGGCACGATGCGGCCGTAGGTGCGGCGCGACTCCTCGGCGAACCAATCCATGATGTCGCCGGCAAGCATGGTTTCCATCTTCGCTTCGGCCAGCGGCTTGCCTTGCTCTTGCGTCATCAGCGCGGCGATTTCGTCGGCGCGACTGCGGATGATGTCGCCGGCCTTGCGCAGCAACTTGGAGCGCTCGAAGGCCGAGACCTTGCGCCAGACCTTGAAGCCTTTGTCGGCCGCGTTCAGCGCTGCGTCGAGGTCGGCCGGGCCGGCGTGCGCGAGGCGCGCTATCACTTGGCCGGTCGCAGGGCTCACGATGGGTTCGCTCTTGCCCGAAGAGCCAGTGGTCCATTCACCGTTGATGAAAAGTTTGACGTCGGGGTACATGTCGGGTCCTTCTGGTTCAGGGCGAAGCCCGTCGCGACCGCCGGCCGCAAGCTGGGCTGCAGCCCCCGATTAAACCCGATCCGGCATCGGCCGGCAGGTGGTGCCGGCGCGGCCACTGTCAGTGCGCAGCGGCGGTCGGCGCCATGCTCGCGCTGCCCGTGCGCGCGGCGGCGTCGGCGCGCGGAATGCTGCCGCCGCTCGCAGCCAACAGCACGGCGCTGACCACGGCCGCAGCGATCGTGGCCCACACCAGAGTCTTGCGAATTTCGACGTTCATGTGGCGCTCCCTGCCGAAAGCGCTGGCGCGATCGGCCAGCGTGTGTCTTAACGGTAGGTGGCTTGTGAGCACCGCGCCATCCGCCGAAAGTGGGACGAAGGCATCTTCATTGCAACCATCGGCAACAAACGCACGCTGCAAGTGCCGAGCTCGCCCACAAAAGCCCTCAAAAGCCCTCATTTCGGCGCACCGCGCGCCGATACAGGGATGACACAGGTTGAGCCACAGGGCCGCAAGGCCACGCGGGAGGTCGCGATGAACTGGACACATGGTTTTTCATGGCTGTCGGGGCTCAAGGCCAGACGCGCCGAAGGTCGCCCGGGCGAAACCGACCATGCCGACATGGGCACGGCCTTCGGGCTCGACGCCAGCATCGGGCCATCGGACGAGTTGCCGAGCATGGCGGCCGGGGCGCTGCCGGCGCAAAGCTTGCTGCCATGGGAACACCGGCTGACGCGTCGATCGAGCTTGTGAACTGACCGGTCGCATTGCGACCGGCCCGATCAATGCGATCGGCGTGCACCTAGAATCGCGCCATGGCGAGAGGCTTATTCCGGGAACAAGTGCTGCTGGCGCGCGAGGTGGCGATCGTGGCCGCCGTCAACCGGCTGCTGGGCGAAAAGGGATTCGACGCGATGACGGTGGACGCCGTTGCCGCCGAAGTCGGCATCGCCAAAGCGAGCCTCTACAAGCACTTCAAATCGAAAGAAGAGCTGGCCGCGGCTGCGATGATCGGCGTGCTCGATCGGGCGCTGGCGCTGATCGACACGCTGCAAAAAGACCCTGCGCTCGACGAACGCGATCGGCTCCGGGCCGTGACCCGCTGGACCATGCAGGGCCAGCTCGCAGGCGAGATGCCGTCACTGCCCGCACAAAACTCGGCGCTGCGCAGCGCGCTGATCACCAACAAGAATTACCTCGACCGGCTGATGCAGGTGAGCGACTTGCTCGGCGCCTGGATCGTCGCGGGTCAGCAGGCTGGCCGGCTCGACGCGAGCCTGCCAGCCGAGGTGCTGCTCTACACAATCTACGCACGGGCTTGCGACCCGGTGCTGGGTGTATTGAAGGCAAGCGCTAAATTCAGTGATGATCAAATCATCGAGATGCTGTTGTCGACTTGCTTCGGCGGGCTCGACGGGCCGATGCCGCAAGCCGTTGCGCGCGTGACCCGGCAAGCCGCCTGATCAGACCTCGAGCACCAGCTGCGGCTGGTGCCCTGCGGCCTCGCCCTTGCGCGCATGGCCGCGCGCATTGCACACCACGCGCGTCGTGCTGCCGGCGTGCGGCACGCTGTAGTCGAACTGGCAATGCAGGTGGCCGTGGATCCACAGGTCGGCGTGCGGCAGCAAGTCGTCGTCGGCATTGCAAAAGCTCGCGGTGCCGGGCTGCGCACCGTAGCGCGGATCGGCGCTGCGCAGGCTCGGCGCGAAGTGGGTGACGACGACGGTCTTGTCCCAACCGGCGCGCTGACCTGGGTTGGGCTGCGTGAGTTCGGCGCGCAGCCAGTCGCGACAAACGAGCGACTCCTCGCGCACGGCGGTGGCGTCGAACGGCGCGCCGTGGCGCGTCGAACGCATCACCTTGACGAAGTAGCCGCCGGCGCGCATCGCGCGTTCGCGCTGGCTTGGCCCGAACAGGTCGAAGTCGCTCCAGCGCACGGTCGCGACGAACCGGATGCGCTGGCCGGCGCGGTCGGTCACGACCAGGCTTTCGCACTCGAGCAATCGGATGCCGAGCTGCGTGCAACGCTTGCGCAGCGCGGGCCAGGCCTGCGTGATCTCGCGCGCATCGAACTCGTGGTTGCCTGCGACGAAGACCACCGGTACCGGCCAGCCGCGAAACTTTTCCAGGCCAGCCCAGGTGCTGTCGATGTCGCCGGCAAGGACCAGCAGTTCGGCGTCAGGTGCGGGCATCGGCTCGAAGGTTTCGGTTTCGAGGTGCAGGTCGCTGAGCAGTTGAAGTCGCACCGCTCGGTCACCAAGCCTTCGGGCCAGCGCCGGGCCGCCCCAAGCGGTCCGAGCTCCCCTCGGGGGGCGACGCCGAAGGCGTCTTGGGGCCGTCATCCACCTCCATGACACTGCTTGAATTTTTTGCCGCTGCCGCATGGGCACGGGTCGTTGCGGCCGACCTTCGGCGTTTCGCGCTTCACGGTCTCGACCTTGTAGCGCTGCTCACTCGTCAGATCCTGCAGATCGGCGATCGTGACGACGAGTTCTTCCATCGCGTCGTCGAGCGTGGCAAGCGGGTGCTCGCGGTCGAGCAGCGCAACGAGTTCGCGTTGCTCGTCGTCCTCGACCGGCAGGTGGCGATAGAGGCGCGCGAGCGCAGCCATGACTGCGTCGTCGGGCATCTCGGCGAGGTCGGGAAAGGTCTCGGCCGCATGGTGAAAGCCGGCGACCCAAGGCATCAAGGATTGCGACACCGGACTCAACGTTGCCATGTGATCGACCTCGCCTTCAGCGACCGGTTCGCGCGGGTGTTCCTCGTCGAACTCGAGCACCAGCGGATCGAACCAGCCGTCTTCGACGATCGCGCGGTTCAGCGCGGCGTGGCGACGCGTGATCAGCGCGGTGGTGCGCGCCAGCCACTCTTGATTCACTTCATCGGGCAGCGGGCGGCCGTCGAAATCGAAGACGTGCGCGAGCCAGGTCGCGGGCTCCAGCAGCACGGGTTGCACGATCACGCCGCAGAGGTAACCGTCGAGCATCACCACGTCGAGCGGCTCCAGCGGCTCGGGGGTTTCGAGCAGCAGGTCGTCGAGCTCGGCGAACTCGGCATCGGTCAGATCGTGCGCACGGGGGGCGGCTGACGGAGGTGTTTCTTTGGGGGTCATGACGAGTGTCTCGGCGCGTAGGTGCGCCATTGTGATGCTTGCGATCAGACGGAAAAGCGGCCGATCAACCGGTAACGCGCGCCCGGGTGGTAGAGGCGCGCAACGGACGCGACCGCGCCTTGCGACACCGTGCGGCGCGCCACCATCAACAGCGCGCTGCCCTTGGCCACGTCGAGCAACTCGGCCTGCTCAGCGCTCGCGAGCACCGCCTCGACGACCTGCTCGGCTTCGGTCAGCGGCGCGTGCTCGAACAGCACGAACGACGGCGTGACCTGGGTGAAGTCGCGCGCCAGCAGGTCGGGCGCGAGCGCGGGGTTTACGTGCCGGTCTTCGAGTTGGATCGGTACGCCGTTTTCGAGGTGCACGAGTTGCACACGGTAGACCGGCGCGTGCCGGGGCAGCCGCATCACCGCCGAGGTACGCGCATCGGCGTTCTCGCGCACGACGCTGCACACACGCGTGGTGTGCGTGTGGCCACGCTCGCGGATCTCGTCGTGGATATCGCGCACTTGCAGCAGGTTCGAGATCGGGTGCAGCTCTGCCACATACGAGCCCGAGCCCTGGCGGCGCTCGATCAGACCTTCTTCTTCGAGCTCGCGGAGTGCCCGTTACACGGTCATGCGTGCGCAGCCGAATTTTTGAACCAGCTCGCGCTCAGACGGCAGCCGCACACCGGGCTCCCAGCCGCCCTTGGCGATGCGCGCGCGCAGGGCGGCCTTCACAGTGGCGTAGGGGAGGGTGCGAGGCGCTTTCATCGCCTTGGAAGACCAATCCGAGCGCTGGCTGGCGCCTGAACCACGCCATGCGCAGAGCATCCGTGACCAGACTGGCCTGCATGTGCGGCTGCATGCTCCAGCCCACCACCTGTCGGCTGAAGAGGTCGATCACGGCAGCCAGGTACAGCCAGCCTTCACCGGTGGCGATGTAGGTGATGTCGCTGCTCCAGACCCTGTCGGGCGCGTCCACCGCGAACTCTCGGTTGAGCAGGTTGGGCGCAATGGGTAGTGCATGTTTG
>JANLUW010000215.1:0-1651 GCA_031363645.1 Rhizobacter sp.
CCTTCTTTCTGGATGCCCGGCAGGCCGGCGAGGAACTTATCGGTCACATCCTTGCCGAGGCCCTCTTTGCGGAAGGTGCGGCCGGGGATGTCGAGGCGCTCGGTGCGCTCGAGCTTTTTGCCGCTCGCATCGAAATAGCGCAACTCGAAACTCGCGACATCGACGTCGTGGATCTTGCCCATGTTGTGGTTCAGCCGCGTGACCTCGAGCCACTTCGCCTCGGGCGTGACCATGCGCCACGAGGCGAGGTTGTCGAGCGCGGTGCCCCACAGCACCGCCTTCTTGCCGCCCGCGTTCATCGCGACGTTGCCGCCGATGCACGAGGCTTCGGCCGAGGTCGGGTCGACCGCGAACACGAAGCCGCCGCGCTCGGCCGCATCGGCCACGCGCTGGGTGACAACGCCCGCTTCGGTCCAAATGGTCGCGACCTCGCGGTCCATGCCGGGCAAGGTCAGCATCTCGACCTCGGTCATCGCCTCGAGCTTCTCGGTGTTGATGACCGCGCTGTTCCAGACCAGCGGAATCGCGCCGCCGGTGTAGCCGGTGCCGCCGCCGCGCGGGATGATCGTGAGGCCGAGTTCGACGCAGCCTTTGACCAAGCCGGCCATCTCGGCTTCTGTGTCGGGCATCAGCACGACGAACGGGTACTCGACACGCCAGTCGGTCGCATCGGTCACGTGCGAAACACGGCTCAGGCCATCGAACTTGATATTGTCTTTCGTGGTGACGCGGCCCAGCACCTTGGCTGCGCGGCGCCGCAATTCGGCGACGGCCTCGAACTGCTCGGCGAAGGCCGTGACCGCGGCGCTGGCCATCTGCAGCAGCTCGCCAACGGCGGCATCGCGTTCGGTATCGACCGACGGCGTGCGGCGCTTTTCGACCTCGCCCAAGCGGTGGTGCAGCGCATCGATCAGCAGGCCGCGGCGGCGCGGGTTGTCCAGCAGGTCGTCTTGCAAATACGGGTTGCGCTGCACCACCCAGATGTCGCCGAGCACCTCGTACAGCATGCGCGCGGAACGACCGGTGTTGCGCTCGTCACGCAAGCGGTCGAGCACCTCCCAAGCGCGCGCGCCAAGCAAGCGGATCACGATCTCGCGGTCGGAAAACGAGGTGTAGTTGTAGGGAATTTCACGCAGGCGTGGTGCGGTGTGCGCAGCCTGTGCGACTGCGGTGATCTGGCTCAACGGGACGGGTGCGTTCATGGGGAAACAGGCGCCTGTTTGCACCGGCGTGAGCAACTGGGAACTTATCGTAACGCAGCCGTTGTGGCACCGCAGCAATGCCAGAATTCGGCCCGGCCCGAGGCGGGGGTGCTGGCTGAACCTGCGGTTGATCCTGATTGCTTCGGTGCCGCGCGCACGCGATAAACGGCGCTGTCATAAATCCGACGCACACTGCCGGCTTGGTCACGAACCACACCCGAAACAATCACGGAGTTGTCATGAAATTCAAGTCTCTTGCTATCGCTTGCGGCGCGTTCGCGATGGCGCTATCTGGCTCGGCGCAGGCCCAGGTCGAAGTGCAGTGGTGGCACTCGATGACCGGTGGGCTCAACGAATGGGTCAACGACCTCGCGAAAGACTTCAACGCGAGCCAGAAGGACTACAGAATAGTCCCCACCTTCAAAGGCAACTACGACGAGGCGATGACG
>JANLUW010000225.1:0-4561 GCA_031363645.1 Rhizobacter sp.
GCAGGTCTCCAAAAAGAGATCGGCGACCTGCTGAAGGCCCACTTTGGCCTGCGCATGCAAAAGGCGACGCAGAACTTGAGCAACCACACCCAGCTGGGCAACACGCGCCGCGACATCGCGCGCGCCAAGACCGTGCTGGCGCAAAAGAAGAAGGAATCCGCGAAATGAGCGAGCAGCAAACCATCGCCGCCGCCGTGCCTGTCGCCCCGGAAGCCAAGGTAAAGAACACCCGCACCCTGGTTGGCAAGGTCGTCAGCGACAAGCGATCGAAAACCATCACGGTCCAGATCGAGCGCCGCACGAAACACGAGTTGTACGGCAAGATCGTCGCGCGCTCGAGCAAGTACCACGCGCACGACGAGAACAACGAGTACAAGATGGGCGACGTGGTCGAGATCGCAGAAACGCGTCCGATCTCCAAGACCAAGGCTTGGACCGTGACCCGCCTCGTGCAGAAAGCAATCGTGGTTTAAGCCACTGCGATCGCGCCGAACGGTCGGACCGCTGATACTGGCGTCCGGCCGTTTTTCTTGTTCGACTCACTTCATCAGGAGACATGCACATGTTGAAAGTTGGCGACAAACTGCCCGCGGGCAGCCTCTCGGAATTTGTCGAGGTCGAAGGCAACGGTTGCTCACTCGGGCCGAACGCGTTCGAACTTGAAAAAGCCACCGCCGGCAAAAAGATCGCGGTATTTGCGCTGCCCGGCGCCTACACGCCGACCTGCTCGGCCAAGCATGTGCCTGGCTATGTCGACAAGGCCGAAGCACTGAAGGCGGCCGGCGTCGACGAGATTTGGTGTGTGTCGGTCAACGACGCTTTCGTCATGGGCGCTTGGGGTCGCGACCAACATACCGCCGGCAAGGTGCGAATGATGGCCGATGGCAGCGCTGACTTCGCCAAGGCCACCGGTCTGACGCTCGACCTGACGTTGCATGGCATGGGCATGCGCTCCAGCCGTTACTCGATGTTGCTCGTCGACGGCGTGGTTAAAACACTCAACGTCGAAGCCCCTGGCAAGTTCGACGTGAGCGACGCCGACACGATGTTGGAGCAGGTCAGGCAAGTTTTGGCCTGAAGCCATTGACGCAGCATTGAGAGGTGCTGCATAATTACAGGCTTCGCCGAATCCGGCCGCCAGCTCGTTCGAGCCAGCATCGGTTTCGAATCTGACGATTCTTTTGCCCACACGCGGGCCCAAGACTGATCGCCAACTCTGGGAAACCAGATTGCCGGGATACCGGATGGCCATCAAGTTGGGGACAGGACAACATGATTCAAATGCAATCGCGACTCGACGTCGCGGACAACACTGGCGCGAAATCCGTCATGTGCATCAAGGTGCTCGGCGGCTCGAAGCGTCGATACGCCGGCATCGGTGATGTGATCAAGGTCAGCATCAAAGAAGCTGCGCCGCGCGCCCGGGTGAAAAAGGGCGAGGTCTACAGCGCCGTCGTCGTTCGGACTGCCAAAGGCGTGCGCCGTCAAGATGGTTCGCTCGTCAAGTTCGACGGCAATGCTGCCGTGCTGCTCAACGCCAAGCTCGAGCCGATCGGCACGCGCATCTTCGGGCCCGTGACGCGCGAACTGCGCACCGAGCGCTTCATGAAGATCGTCTCGCTCGCACCTGAAGTGCTCTGAGTCTGGGTTGATCCAGAGAACCAACCTAGAGATACGGGACAGGCCATGAACAAGATTCGCAAAGGCGACCAGGTCATCATCTTGACCGGCCGCGACAAGGGCAAGCGCGGTGCCGTGCTGCAACGCGTTGACGAAGAGCGCATCCTCGTCGAAGGTGTCAACGTGGTGAAGAAACACGTCAAGCCGAACCCGATGAAGGGCACGACTGGCGGCGTCGTCGACAAGACCATGTCGATCCACCAGTCGAACGTCGCCATCTTCAATGCCGCGACCGGCAAGGCCGACCGCGTCGGCATCAAGCTCGGCGCCGATGCCAAGACGAACAAGATCACGCGTGTGCGTGTCTTCAAGTCGAGCGGCGTCGAGATCAAGGCCTAAGGGGTTCACATGACTACAAAGCAAAAAGCAGTCGACACCGGCAACAGTTCCGCGCCTCCCAAGGTCGCACGTCTGCAGGCAATTTTCCGCGACAAGATTTCGGGCGAACTGATCGAAAAGTTCGGCTACAGGTCGCCGATGCAAGTGCCGCGCATCACCAAGATCACGCTCAACATGGGTGTGAGCGAGGCAGTGTCTGACAAGAAGGTCATGGACCACGCTGTCAGCGACTTGACCAAGATCGCCGGTCAACGGCCGGTCGTCACCAAGTCAAAGAAAGCGATCGCCGGATTCAAGATTCGTGACGGCGTACCCATCGGTTGCATGGTCACCTTGCGCGGCGTGCAGATGTACGAATTCCTCGACCGATTCGTCACCATCGCGTTGCCGCGTGTACGCGACTTTCGCGGCATCTCGGGTCGGGCGTTCGACGGCCGTGGAAACTACAACATCGGCGTCAAGGAGCAGATCATCTTTCCTGAAGTCGACTACGACAAGATCGATGTGCTGCGTGGCCTGAACATCAGCATCACGACGAGCGCGAAGAACGACGAAGAAGCCAAGGCGCTTCTGACCGCGTTCAAATTCCCGTTCAAGAACTGAAGGACCGCTCCGTGGCAAAAACTTCTCTCATTCAGCGCGAACTCAAGCGCACCCTGTTGGTGGCCAAGTACGCGAAAAAGTACGCGGAGCTCAAAGGTACTGCCAACGACGCAAAGAAGTCCGACGAAGAGCGCTATGCCGCTCGCCTTGAACTGCAAAAGCTTCCGCGCAATGCCTATCCGACCCGCCAACGCAACCGCTGCGAGTTGACCGGGCGTCCACGTGGCACCTTCCGTAAGTTCGGTCTCGGCCGCAACAAGATTCGCGAACTGGCGTTCAAGGGCGACATCCCTGGCGTCGTCAAGGCCAGCTGGTAAGTCCGCTCTTACCAAATCTGACCTGATCAGGAGATATTTCAAATGAGCATGAGTGATCCTATCGCCGACATGCTGACCCGCATCCGCAACGCGCAGATGGTTCAAAAGGTCAGTGTGGCGATGCCAGCGTCGAAGTTGAAGACCGCGATCGCGGAGGTCTTGAAGGCCGAAGGTTACATCGATAACTTCGCGATTCGCGGTGAGCCGACCAAGCCGCAACTCGAAATCGCGTTGAAGTATTACGCCGGTAAGCCCGTGATCGCGCACATCGAGCGCGTCAGCCGTCCCGGACTGCGTGTCTACAAGGGTCGCCACGACATCCCGAACGTGATGAACGGTTTGGGTGTGGCGATCGTGACCACGCCGAAGGGTGTGATGACCGATCGCAAGGCGCGCCAAGCCGGTATTGGCGGCGAAGTGCTTTGCTACGTGTCGTAAGGAGCAACGACCATGTCACGAGTAGGAAAAATGCCGCTGCCACTCCCGAAGGGTGTGGATGTGTCGGTCACTGCTGAGAAAATCAGCGTCAAGGGTTCGCTCGGAACTTTGGTTCGTGCTGCGGATCCGCTGGTCGCTGTCAAAACCGAAGATGGCAAGCTGATGTTCTCGCCAGCGAACGAATCGGTCGAGGCCGATGCGATGTCCGGCACCATGCGCGCGCTGGTCGGGAACATGGTCAACGGCGTCAGCAAGGGCTTCGAAAAGAAGCTATCGCTGGTCGGCGTCGGCTATCGCGCTGCTGCCGTCGGCGCCAAGCTGAATCTGCAGATCGGTTTTTCGCACCCGGTCGCCAAAGACATGCCCGAAGGCGTGAAGGTGGCGTGCCCGACGCAAACCGAAATCATCATCTCTGGCCCTGACCGGCAGGTGGTGGGTCAGATTGCTGCTGAAGTCCGCGCAATCCGGCCGCCGGAGCCCTATAAGGGCAAGGGCATTCGTTACGTCGGCGAAAAGGTCGTCATCAAAGAGACCAAGAAAAAATAAGGGGCTACGACATGTCACTGAACAAAAAAGACCAGCGCGTTCGTCGCTCCCGCCAGACTCGCGCGCGCATTGCGGTGCAGCGCGTCGCGCGGTTGTCGGTGTACCGCACCAACCTGCACATCTACGCCAGCGTCATCTCCGACGACGGCGCCACGGTGCTGGCGAGCGCATCGACCGCTGAAGCCGACGTCCGCAAGGAGCTGGCCGGCGAGTCGAAGACGTCAGGCAAGGGCGGCAACGTCGTTGCCGCTGCGATCATCGGTAAGCGTATCGCCGAAAAGGCGAAGGCGGCCGGCATCGACAAGGTCGCGTTCGACCGCGCAGGTTTTGCGTACCACGGCCGCGTCAAGGCGTTGGCTGAAGCCGCTCGCGAAGCTGGCCTGCATTTCTAAGAATCCAGGCCTCCAAGGAATCAAGATGGCAAAGTTTCAACCCCGCGCTCAGACCGAAGGCAACGACGACGGTCTGAAGGAAAAGATGATCGCGGTCAACCGCGTCACGAAGGTGGTCAAAGGCGGCCGCACGCTGAGCTTCGCCGCACTCACCGTCGTCGGTGATGGTGATGGCCGCATCGGCATGGGCAAGGGCAAGGCGAAGGAAGTTCCTGTTGCCGTGACCAAGGCCATGGAATCGGCCCG
>JANLUW010000240.1:0-1869 GCA_031363645.1 Rhizobacter sp.
CGTGGTCCGCGCCCTGGTTGCGGTAGTGGAACAAGCTGATGTTCCAGCCCGGGTGCATGCTCGACAAGAACCGCATCAGCGCGCCGGGGCGCTCGGGAAAGACGAAGCGGTACAGCCGCTCGTCTTGCGCGAGCGCACTTCGGCCGCCGACCATGTGGCGCAGGTGCTCCTTCGCGAGCTCGTCGTCGGTCAGGTCGAGCGTGTCGAAGCCGTGGCGCTCGAAGTGCTTGCATAGCTTGCCCGACTCGGCGCGATTCGTCGTCGTCAGGCCGACGAACACGTGCGCGGCCTTCGCGTCGGAGATGCGGTAGTTGAACTCGGTGACGGCGCGCGGTCCGAGTAGTTCGCAAAAGCGCTTGAAGCTGCCACGTTCCTCGGGAATCGTCACCGCGAACAGCGCCTCGCGCGCCTCGCCGACCTCGGCGCGCTCGGCCACGAAGCGCAGCCGGTCGAAGTTCATGTTCGCGCCGCAGGTGATCGCGATGAAGGTCTTGCCCTTGCAGCCGTGCGTTTGCACATACTGCTTGACCGCCGCGACGCCGAGCGCGCCCGAGGGTTCGAGCACGCTGCGGGTGTCCTCGAACACGTCTTTGATGGCCGCGCACGCGGCGTCGGTGTCGACCACCACGTAGTCGTCGACGAGCTCGCGCGCGAGCCGAAAGGTCTCGACGCCGACCAGCTTCACGGCCGTGCCGTCGGCGAACAAACCCACGTCGATCAATTGCACGCGCTTGCCCGCCTTGACCGAACGCAGCATCGCGTCCGAGTCGTTCGTCTGCACGCCGATCACTTTGATTTCGGGCCGCACCGATTTGATGTACGCCGCCACGCCCGAGATCAGCCCGCCGCCGCCGATCGCGACAAAGATCGCGTCGATCGGCGCCTGGTGCTGGCGCAGGATTTCCATCGCAATCGTGCCTTGGCCGGCGATCACGTCGGGGTCATCGAACGGGTGCACGAAGGTCAAGCCGTGCTCGGTTTCGAGTTCGAGCGCGTGCAGGTAGGCATCGGAGTAACTTTCGCCGGCCAGCACCACCTTGGCGCCGTGCGAGCGCACTGCGTCGACCTTGACCTGCGGCGTGGTCACCGGCATCACGATCATCGCCTTGCAGCCCAGCCGCTTGGCCGCGAGCGCCACGCCTTGCGCGTGGTTGCCGGCCGAGGCGCAGATCACGCCGCGCGCGAGCTGCGCGGGGCTGAGCTGCACCATCTTGTTGTACGCGCCGCGCAGTTTGAAACTGAACACCGGCTGCGTGTCTTCGCGCTTCAACAGCACCTGGTTGTTCAGTCGCTTCGAGAGGTTCTTCGCGGGCTCGAGCGCTGTTTCGATCGCGACGTCGTAGACGCGGGCGGTGAGGATCTTTTGCAGGTAGTCGGCGAGCGTCAACGCGGGCCGCATGGCAGGCTTCTTCTTCGGGGCGGCCATTCGTCGGTCTCCAGCACCATCTGTTTTGCGGCGCCGCATCATAGCCTCGGCACCGCGCCGGGCGACCCCAAAGAAAAGAGCCCAAGGCATTACTGCCTTGGGCTGAATCCACCAATGGAGGAGGTGGAGGAGACAAGCGTCGGGGCAGGCGCCGAATCGATGCCGAATCCAGAGTTCGGATCCGTCTCGGTTACCCCATGAAAACGAGTGTAGGGGCTTTTTTGCTGCGCTGCAATAATTTATGTTCCGGCCTCCCGGCAGGTTGCGGAAAATCGAGGAGCGAACGATGAATTGCACGATCAACTGGATGCCCGCGAACGGCATGGCGTTTTCGGCCGAAACCGGCAGCGGCCACCTGCTGATGATGGACGGTGCGCCCGACGGCGGTGGCCGCAACCTCGCCCCGCGGCCGATGGAAACCGTGCTCGCCGGCACCGGCGGCT
>JANLUW010000263.1:0-5740 GCA_031363645.1 Rhizobacter sp.
GCTCCAGTGCGTCGAGCCGTCGCGGGGGGTGTGCTTGAGCGTTCGGTTCAGAACCCGAGCATCGAGCTTGGCCACAGGCGTCCTGGGCGCGCGACCCGGATGCAAAGACACCAACCCGGCCAGCCCTTGCGTCTCGAACGCCCGCGTCCACTTCGAGACGGACTCATCGTTGCAGGCGAGCTTGCTGCGAATTTCGACCCGGCGTTCTCCGTCGCTCCAAAGCACGACGCACCGCGCACGGCGCGCCAGGGCGGCATTGCCGTGACGCCTAGCATCACGGCATCCAATTCAACGCGCTGCTCGATCGTCAACATGGTTCTTTGCATGCCTCGATATCTGGGAGCAATGCATCGGGATTTGATGATTCAGTGGACCAGGTAGCCTAGGGCGCGCGAAGCACGAAGCGGTCGGTCACATTGGGCAGCATTTGGCCGGCGGTCATGCTGACAAGGCGTGCCACCACCCGGAGCCCGGCAGGACTTAAGCTCTAGCAGCGCAGGTGCAGCGGTCGAACCGCGCTCAGGGCGCTTTGCGGCCGTCCTTGCCAAGAGAATCGAGGAAAGCAGCGATTTCGCGGTTCTGCATGTCGCTCTCGGGCGCGGTCGCGCCGGCGCCCGACAGGTGTCCCAGTGGCCGCTTGTCGTTGATCGCCACATAGCGCGCGTCCTTGATCTGGCGCGCGGCCCGCACCGCTTCGTACTCTGGGTTCAACAGGTCGGTCGAGCCCGCAAGGATCAGGGTCTTGGCCTTGATGGCGCCGAGCGCACGGTTGTAGTCACCGTTGAACCCAGGCGTGGTGCCCACGTTGTGCTGGTCGTAGGCCCAGCTCTGGTAGATCCAGTCGGTCGCGTCCATGCGCTTCCAGCCGCTGTCCTGGACGCCCTTCAAGTACTTGATCTCGTCGTCGCCGCCCTTGGGATACAGCTCCTCCTGGAAGACCGGTGTGCGCACAATCACACCCGAAAGCCACCCGGCCCACAGGCGCATGCCTTGTTCCGGCGGTTCGCTTGCGGCGTAATCGCCGTCTTTCCAGCGAGCGTCTGTCATGATGCTCTGGCGCAGCATCTCCAGCACTCCCGTGGTCCAAGCCGGAGTGCGTGCCAGTGGGATGATCGGAACAACGCTCTGCACCATGTCCGGGTAGCTCACCGCCCACTGCAGTGCCTGCATGCCGCCCATGGACGCGCCGACCACGGTCACCAGCTTGCGAATTCCGAATTTCTCTGTCACCAGACGCTGCTGCGAATTCACCATGTCACGCATGTTGAAGCGCGGGAACTGCATGCGGGGTTGCGTCTTGCTGTTGGAGGGAGACGTGGTCAGCCCATTGCCGATCGCATCCGTGGCGATGATGAAATATCTGGACGGGTCGAGCGCGCGACCGGGCCCTATCAAGTAATCGATTCGGTGGTGATTGCCTCCGATGGCCGTCACCATCAGGATTGCATTGCTCTTGTCGGCGTTGAGCGTGCCGTGCGTCACGTACGAAATCGAGAAGTCCCGAATCGCCTCGCCACTTTCGAGTTGAAGGTCGCCAAGCGCCAGCGCCTGGTGAGGCGGATCGTTCGGCCCGTGTGCAAAAGCCGGGAGGGCAACTGCAAGCAAGAGTGAAGCTGCGACGATCGAGAAGCGCATGTTTTTCCTTTCGTTTTCGATCGCGCGCAGCGTACCGTAGAACCTCCGAAACTGCCAGTCGCGTGAACTCGATTCCAAACGTTCAAGAAGGCGCGTTTGCCCGTCTTGTTCCTGCCAACCCTGCGCGGGCTAAGATGCTTCTAGCACGGCGTCACCGGCGACATGCCCCTGCCGCGGGTTTGCAAGACCAACACTGGGAACGAAGTCATGCCACTGAATCCCCTTGGCCGGTGCGCAATCACCGCCTCTCTTCTGTCGATAGTTGCGACAGCAGCCCTCGCCCAGCCAGTGACACTCGCTCCACGCGATGTTCCTTCCAAAAGCATCCCGGTCCCTACAACGGTGAGCCCGGAGCTTCAAAAAATCATTGCCCAGCCACTGCGCACGGCTTGGGATACGCCTCCCAAGACGCCCGAGGGCTGGAAGCAATTGGCGGAGGCCACACGCACCAACGCCGCCCCGAACGTCGAGGCGATGCGCCAACGGCTGAATGTTCACGTGGAGCCAGGCACGATGGCCGGCGTGAAGATCTATACCGTGACGCCTGAGAAAATTCGTCCGGAGAACGCCAATCGGACTTTGGTGCAGATTCATGGCGGCTGCTATGTCCTCAACCCGGCTGAGGCCGCATTGCCTGAGGCGATGCTGATTGCGGCCATCGGGGGCTACCGGGTTATTGCAGTCGATTACCGAATGCCACCTGAAGCTTTTTTCCCTGCTGCTCTGGATGACTCGATGGCGGTCTACAAGGCGATCATCGCGAAGGTCGATCCCAAACGCGTGGGTCTTATCGGCACCTCAGCGGGGGGCGCACTTGTTCTGGAGATGGGGCTGCGAGCCAAGCAGCTTGGCCTGCCCCTTCCGGGTGCCATTGCCTCGGGCACACCCATGTCGGACAGCACCAAGACGGGCGATTCGTTTTACACGAACGCGATGCTCGACAACGTTCTCGTCTCCACCGATGGCTTCTGCGACGCCGCAGCGGCGTTTTACGCCAATGGCCACGACTTGAAGGACCCGCTCATCTCGCCGGTCTACGGCGACATGAGTGGCTTTCCCCCGACCATCCTCACCTCAGGGACACGAGATCTACTGCTCAGCAACACAGTGCGGGTGCATCGCAAGCTGCGCAACCTGGGCATCGACTCCTTCCTTCAAGTCTACGAAGGTCAGTCACACGCGCAATATGGCCGTGACGATCGAATTCCGGAAGTACGCGAAGCCTTCGGTGAGATCGCCGATTACTTCGGCAAGCACCTGAAAAAGTAGCGTTTTCAATCCAACACATCTTGTCGTCAGGCGGGGATATCCGGCGCCGAGATTTGCTTCCGCCGCAGTCGCGCCTGCACGAGCGCATATCCTGTACGGCGTTCCGGTGCGTGCGCCGAGCTCGTTGCCTTCCCTACCGCGTCGAGAATGGTGACTGGTAGGGCTGGCCAAAAGCGACGCCGGCAATCACGGTGTTGGTCGGCTTGATGAAAACCTTGCCCTGGCGCTTGTTGCTTCGCGTGTCGACGAACTCGACCGGTCCGTTCACCACATCGAGCAACGTCGCATCCGCCGGTGCGCCGATCTGCAACGTGCCGTGCTTGGGGATGCGGTTGATGACCTTGGCCGGATTGGCAGTCGCCATGGTCACCACCTGCTCCAGCGAGTAGCCCATGTTCAGGAACTTGCTCATCACGTTGGTCAGGTAGGGCTGGCCGGCAGAGTTGCCGGAGAACACGTGAATGTCGGAGGAGATCGTGTCTGGCGGGCAACCCTGCGCGATCGCGGCCTCGGCGACCGTGTAGTCGAAGCTGCCCCCCGCCGTGGCCGACGTCGAACAGAACGCCGCGCTTTTTGGCCTCGAGGGCGGCCGGAAGCAGCTTGCCGTCCTGGACGATGTTGGTGAACTTGCCGTCGTCGTTCGGCGCGCCCGAGTAGCAGTGCGTGAGAATGTCGCCGGGCCGCAGCGTTTGCAGGATCAGCGACATCAGATCCACCGTCTCCACGCCGCCGATGTGGCACATCACGCGGCCATTGGTGCCCGCGAGTTCGCAGGCGCGGATCGCGCGCTTGAGCGGCTCGATGCCGTGACGCGCAATCACGTTCTGCGACATGCGGACCTTGATGCCGATAGCGAAGTCGGCGTTTTCCGCGAGGGTCTTCGCCGCAGCTTCGGTTTGGGCGAAGTCGATGTTGAAAAGCTCGCCGACCGGAAACGCCGACAGACCAATATTGGCGATGTGCACGAAGGCGAAGATTCGCGTGCGCGACTGCGCTGTCGCGTATCGCCGGTAGGTCGCGAAGGTGCTAGCGCCCGCGTCGCCCGCGGACACTGCGGTGGTGGTGCCCTGGTAAAGCACCAACTCGTCGGCCGGGATGCCGATGCCACTGGTGAAGACGTGCGCGTGCAGGTCGATGAGGCCCGGCACGACAAGGCGTCCCGCGGCATTCATGACCCGATTGGCACGCGCTGCGGGAATGTCGGCCTCGAGCGCCTCGATCCGCCCGTAGCGCATGCCGATATCCCGTTTGCCGCGCAGCCCCTGGCTGGGGTCGAGAACTTCACCACCCTTGATGACGAGGTCGAACTTGTCGTCCGGGCCCATCGCGGCGTGGGCGATAGAGCCGAGGGTTCCGGTTGCGAAAGCTGCGCCCATGCCGGCTACGAGCTGTCGGCGCTTGAACGAAATCATGGTTTCCCTCCCAGGGGTGGAATGTTGACCGGTAAATCTACAGTCGAAGACCGCTGCCGCGCAAGCTCGTATGCATCACTGGAGACTGCTGGTCGCATCGGCGGGTGCAAGCTTTGCACGGTAAGCGGCCAGTCATACCACCTTGAACGCTGAGGTCGCGCCGGTGAAGATGCTGTCCATCAAAACTGAACTGACCCCCGGAAGTTGGACCAAACCGGAAGGTCAGATGGCCAAGTACACGAAGAGACGGAAGCTGGACGCCGTGAAGGCGTACGAGAGCGGTGCCGGCGACACCGCTAGCGCAGAAGATGCCCGAGTTCTTTGCGCTATCGCTGCCGGCCCCACCGACGCGGCAGCGACAGCGCGACGTTGCTATGCCGAGCGAGAGCATGCGCATCGAACCAACAGCAAGGACGAGCGCGCGTCCCCGCGCGTTTCGACTTGTTAATCCTTTTATCGCAGCCTGCTTTGCCCCATCTGCGCAAAATGCTCTACGGAGCTCGAGCGGCTCGCGCCCAAATTGGAAAATGCGGTGTGAGGATCGTCGCGTTCAGCTCCGACGGGTTTGAGCGCGCCGCGAAGATGGGCGACAAGGTCAAGACGCGCCTAGTATCGTTCGCATACGACCTGCCGCTAACGAACATGAACCACGCCGCGACCCGTTTCTACCGTGCGTTGAATGCCTTGCCCGAGTTCGACCTGGCCGTGTTCGCGTTGCTCCTCAACTTTCCTTGGGAGGTCCTGCAGGCGCCGCTGTTCAAAGGGATGGCTGTCGCCCCTCATGCCACTGTCATCGGAGCCTGCGTTCAGGCCACGTTCGGAGATATGGTGATCATGTTGCTGGCCCATGCGAGCGTCGCGGTGGTTACGCGGCGGCGCCTTTGGATCCTCGCGCCCTCTCGTCTCGAGGTGGTCGGGTTCGTCGCGATAGGTCTCGGAATCACCGCCCTGATCGAATGGCTCGCCACGCGAGGATATTGGTTCCAACGCTGGACCTACTCACCCGGGATGCCGGTAATTCCGGGCATCGAGGTCGGCTTGTCGCCTTTAATCCAGTGGACGATCGTGCCCCTGGTAACTCTGTGGTTCTTGTGTCGGCAATCGGTGCACGTGCGTGTTGGTGCTGGGCGAACTTAGGCGGCAGCAAAAACCGCTCAAGGCCGAGTATGGGACGTCGCACAGAGCTTGCCCCGCAAAACTGAACATCCCGATGAGGGTGGACACTGCTCCCGAGGGCGAGGACATCGCCCGTGAGAACGGGAGCAAGCATGGGCAGAAGACCGCGTCGCACGCACTCAGCGGCTTTCAAGGCCAAGGTGGCGCTGGCCGCCGTACGTGGCGACTAGACGCTGGCCGAGTTGGCGCAGCAGCATGACGTGCACCCCGACC
Source organism: Rhizobacter sp. (assembly GCA_031363645.1). GTDB lineage: Bacteria > Pseudomonadota > Gammaproteobacteria > Burkholderiales > Burkholderiaceae_C > LMDS01. The sequence continues at coordinate 5,706 of JANLUW010000263.1, forward strand.
AGATCACCGACTCGAAGAACCAGTTGCTTGCCAAG
>JANLUW010000270.1:0-9441 GCA_031363645.1 Rhizobacter sp.
GATCGGCATGGAGCACCACCTCGGCCTGACCTGCGACCCGGTCGGCGGGCTGGTGCAAATCCCGTGCATCGAGCGCAACGCGATCGCCTCGGTCAAGGCGATCAACGCCGCGCGCATGGCGCTGCGCGGCGACGGCACGCACCACGTCAGCCTCGACCAAGTCATCAAGACCATGCGCGAGCCCGGCGCCGACATGATGACCAAGTACAAGGAAACCGCGCGCGGCGGTCTGGCGGTGAACATCGTCGAGTGCTGAAAGGCGCAGCGCGGTGAGCGCGTGCACCCGGGCGCGCGTCGCACCACAATGGCCGGCATGAACGAGCTCTCGGCCTCACCCATCACCGCGCAAACGCCCCGCGCGCCTCGCCTGGATCAGGCGCCCGACGCGGCCCCGAGTGCGGCCGGGCGCCGGCTGCTCTACGCACAAGCACTGCATGCGAGCGAGCAGTTGCACGAGCCACAAGGCTTCGTCGCGCTGGTGCTGCTCGAGGTGGTGTCCGCCTCCGCCTCGGCGGCGCACGAAGAGCGCACGCTCGCGGCGGTGACCACGCGGCTGGCCGAGATGCTGAACCGCAGGCTGCGCTCGGTCGACCTGCTGGTGCGCAGCGCCTCCTGCGAACTCGCGGTGCTGCTGACGCACGCCAACATGGGCGTGGCCGCAGCGTTCTCCGAGAGGCTGCGCCAGCCGATCGAGCAGGCACTGCGAGATCTGAAGCGCACCGACGAGATCGTGGTTTGCATGGGCTTGGCCGCAAACCCACCCGCCAACCCATGGCACCCTGAGATGCTGATCGAACTGGCGGATTTCCGCATGCGCGAGGCGCTGCGGCGCGCCCGGCACACACCCAATCGCGATTGGGCGCTCGTCGTCGACGGGGCGGCCGTGCCGCAGTCGGAGTGCCGCCCGACCGAGTGGCCGGCGGCCTTCGAGATCACGAACAACGCGGGGCTGTAGCGGCGCGCCCGGCAGATCCCCATCTGCCCGTGAACTTCATCAGACGAGTCCGGCGACTTCACGCAAGCGCCTCGCATTCGCACTGCAGGTTCGGCGAAACGCGGCGCTGATGCGCGCGTCGGCCGCGGCACGGTCCCAGAACCCGAGTGCCGCCGCGCAGGCCAGCAGCCAGACCGCACGCTGCGGCGGCAATGGCAGTGCGGGCTCGAAGCTGCGCGTCGGCAGTTCCCCACCCGGCAGCGGCGCGTAGAGCATCGGTAGCATGTCGTAGGCGGGGGCGAGCGCCAGCGTGTCGTTTGGGACGAAGCTGAGGTTGCCGGTGTGCATGTCGGTGTTGGCGATCAGGCGGCCGAACCACCAAAGGCGGCGCACGCGTTCGACCGTCTCGGCGTCGAGCAGCCCGACTAGCGCGAATCGCCCCGCGAGCGCGGTCCAATCGCTCGTGCCGGCGCCGATCAGCGCGGCGTCGAGCGTTGAGAGGCTCGTCAACCGACTGCGGCCGAACGAACCGTGGCGGTCGAAGCGCTCGACCTCGAGAAAAGTGCGGCCCGCATGCGCGACGACGCGGCTGCGCGCGGCGGCAAAGCCGGGCATGCCGCCGATCGCCTCCAACGCCACGTGCTCGCACACCAGCAGGTCCGACCAGCGCCGCACCGCAGCCGAGCGGTCGGCGCCCGAGAACTTCACCAGCACGTGCGGGGTCGCGCTGCCGGCACGCTCGCGCAGCACGGCGAACTTCGGAAACTCGCCGCCTGCGCTCGACCCGGCCAAACCCGCGCCGATCGCGAGCTCGGCCAGGCGCGCGTAAGCAGCGCCGACCGCGCGCGTACGCAGCGGCTCAAGCGGCGTGAGCTTGGTCGCCTGCCAATGCTCGAAAGCCCGGTCGCCGAGGATCAGGTTGCCGCTTGCGTCCGAGCCGCTGCGGCTCAGCACCCAGGCAATGTCGTCGTCGCCCCACTCCTGCGGGTTGGCCGAGACGCCGAGCTGCCGGTGCTCGGCGCGCGCGAACTGCCGGCCCATGTAGCCCTGCGGGCGCATGTCGTGGACGAAATACGACAGGCCGTCCCACCAGCCGTCGCGCGACTCCTCGGGCACCAGCCAGCCCGTGCCGTTCAATGGCGCGCAACTGCCTTGCGGGCGCACCAGATCGAGCGATGTCAGCCGCTCGGCGCGCCCGGCGCTGTCGACCTCGTAGAGCGGCAGCGGTGCCAACTCGCCGCGCAGGTCGCGGCGCAGCGCGTAGCGGCTTCGGCGCGCCTTACCGGTGCCGACCACGGCACTGCCGAGCGATTGCAGCATCCAGTGCAAAGTGGGAATACTGACACCTAGCGGCGCGGCGATGTCGGCCGCGCTGGCGGCCGAGCGCCGGGCGAGCACGGTGGTCAGCTGATCACGGGCGATCTCATTTCTCGGGCGCATGCGCCGTTATGAAACGATTGTCGAGAAGATCGAAAGCAGTTTTAGCGGAGTAATGTGCATACCAAACAGCATTTTTCGAGAAGATCATCGGATCGAATTCTCGGCAGTGGCTCACTCCTTCGACGCTGGCATCTGCGCCGGCATCGCCCCGCCTGCGCTCGGCGGGGCGTCGTGCGAACCGAAGCGCCGCTTCGCCCACGCCGCCATCTGATCGAGGTAGCTGTACAGCACCGGCACGACGATCAGCGTGAGCAAGGTCGAGGTGATCACGCCGCCGATGATCGCGCGGCCCATCGGCGCCTGGATTTCACCGCCTTCGTCGAGCGCGAGCGCCATCGGCAGCATGCCAAAGATCATCGCGGCGGTCGTCATGATGATCGGGCGCATCCGCACGAGGCCGGCCTGCAGCAGCGATTCGGCCACGCTCGAGCCGGTGCGGCGCACATGGTTGGCATAGTCGACCAGCAGGATCGCGTTCTTCGTCACCAGGCCCATCAGCATCACCAGGCCGATCATCGAGAACAGGTTCAGCGTCGAGCCGGTCAGCAGCAGCGCGAGCATCACGCCGATCAGCGCCAGTGGCAGCGAGGCCATGATCGCGAACGGTTGCAAGAAGCTTCCGAACTGCGATGCGAGCACGATGTAGATGAACACCACCGCCGCACCGAGCGCCAACAACACCCCCTGAAACGCCTCGGCCTGCTCTTTCGACTGGCCACCCATGTCGAAACGGTAGCCCGGCGGCAGCACGGTCGCGTCGACGAGCTTTTTCACGTCGCTGCTCACGTCGCCACTCGGCCGGCCGGTGGCACCGGCATAGATAGCCTGGCGCCGCTGCAGGTCTTGCCGCTTGATCACCTCGGGGTTGACGACCGGCACCACATCGGCCACGCGCGAGAGCGCGATCGGCGTGCCGTCTGCAGCGAAGGCGACCGGCAGGTTGTCGAGCTGCGAGATGTTCTCGCGCATCGGCCGCGGCAGGCGCAGCTCGACTTCGACCTGTTCACCGTCGGGCGCCGTCCAATACGTCGCGACATCGCCGTTGACGAAGCTGCGCAAGCTGGCGGCGAGTTGCGTCGGCGTCAGGCCGAGCTCGCGTGCGGCATCGGCCTTGATGCGCACGGCATAAGCGGGCAGGCCGGGCTTGACCGAAGTTTCGAGGTCGGTGATGCCCTTGATCTTGGCGATCTTCTCGGCGAGCTTGAGCACCTCGCGGTCGAGCACGGCCATGTCGGGGCCGAGCAGTGAGACGAAAATCGGCCGCTGGCCGAGCGACACATCGGCACCGGGGATCGGCGCCACGCCCTGACGGATGGCTTCCTCGACCTGCTTTTGCGTGCGCTTACGCTCATGCGGCTTCAGCAGCTGGATGGTCAGGTCACCGGTGTTGCGCGAGCCACTGCCGGTGTCGCCGACGCTGGTCGAGATCATCCGCACCTCGGGCATTGCCCGCACCACGTCTTCGACCTGGCGCATCTTCTCGCTGCCGCGCTCCAGGCTGGTGCCGACCGGCATGCGCACGTTCATGCGGATGTAGCTGTCGTCCGACTCGGGGATGAACTCGGTGCCGACCAGCGGCGCGAGAAAAATCGCGCCGACGAAGCTCGCGATGCCGGCCCACACGACGATGCCGCGCGGCCCGATGAAACGCAGATAGCGCTTGTCCGAAAACACCCAGTGAATCAGCCGCTCGTAGACGCCGTGCATTGCGTCGAGCAGGCGATCGGTGCCGCGCATCAGGTGGCCGATGACGGGCAGCTTGATGAGCTTGTTGGTGGGTGGATCTTTCCAGAGGCTAGAGAGCATCGGGTCAAGCGTGAAGCTGACGAACAGGCTCACGAGCACCGCCACCGCGACGGTGATGCCGAACGGAAAGAAGAACTTGCCGATGATCCCTTTCATGAACGCGACCGGCACGAACACCGCGCAGATCGCGAACGTGGTCGCCATCACCGCCAGGCCGATCTCGTCGGTGCCTTCGCGCGCGGCGGTCCGGTGGTCTTTGCCCATGTGCACGTGGCGCACGATGTTTTCGCGCACCACGATCGCATCGTCGATCAAGAGGCCGATGCACAGGCTCAGCGCCATCATCGTCATGAAGTTCAGCGTGAAGCCGAATGCGTAGACCGCGATAAAAGCCGAGATCACCGCGATCGGCAGCGTGAGGCCGGTGATGATCGTGCTGCGCCAGCTGTGCAGGAACAAGAACACGATCGCGATCGTCAGCAGCGCGCCTTCGATCAACGTGCGCTTCACGCCCTTCAGTGAATCTTTGACCCAGTCGCTGTCGGCATACACGAGCCGCAGTTCCACGCCCGGCGGTAGCGACTGGCGCAGCGCTTCGGTCGCGGCCTTGATGCCGTCGCCGGTCTCGACGATGTTGGCGTCTTGCTGCTTGTAGACGAGGAACGCGATCGACGGCTTGCCGTCGACGCGTGCGATCGAGGTCGCCTCGCGTTCGCGCTCGACGAGCTCGCCCAAATCACCGAGCCGCACCACCAGGTTGCCGCGCTTGGCGATCACCAAATCGCCGAACGCCTTGGCATCTCGCACCCGGCCTTCGACGCGCACCAGCGCGTCTTCTTTCGCGCTGCTGAGCAGGCCGACCGGCACGTCGGCGTTGGCGCGCTGCAGCGCCGTCGACACATCGGCCGGCGTCAGCTGGTAAGCGCGCAGCCGCTGCGGGTCGAGGTCGACGCGCACCTGCCGCGTTGTCATGCCACCGACATCGACACGCGCCACACCGGCGACGCGTTCGATCCGCTTCCTGACCACCTGATCGGCGAGCAGCGAGAGCTCGCGCGCACTGCGGTCGGGCGCGATCAGCGCGAGGTTGACGGTGGGTTGCGCGTTGTCACCGTCGAAGCGCGAGATGTAGGGCGCCTTCGCGTCGCGCGGGAACGCAGGCTGCAGCGCCGAGACCTTGTCGCGCACGTCTTGCACCGCGCGGCCCATGTCGGCGGCGAGCTGGAACTCGACGACCGTCTCGCTGCGCCCTTCGACGCTGTTCGAGCGGATCATCTTGACGCCGGCGATGCCGTTCAGGCCGAGCTCGATCGGCCGGGTCAACTCGGTCTCGATCGCCTCGGGCGAGGCGCCGGGGTAGGCAACGCTGACGAAGACGATCGGCGGCGAGATGTCGGGCAGCCGCTCGACGCGCAACTGGCTGTACGAGAACACGCCGAGCACGCACAGCGCGGCCATGACCATCGTCGCGAAGACGGGGTTGTTGATCGAGACGCGGGTGAACCACATCTCAGGACGCCTTATTCGATGCGGCGCTTGCGCTGGCGGCTGGCATACCCGAACCCGCGCCCTTCGCGACGATCTTCGCTGGCGCGCCTTCTTTCAACGTGTCGAAGCGCGCCGCCACCACCTGCGCGTCGGCGGTCAGGCCCTTCGTCACCTCGACGCGGCCGTTCGCCAAATCGCGCCGGCCGGTGATCACGAGGCGACGCACCAGCGCGCCCTTCTCGACCGTCCAGACGAAGTCCTGCCCCGAAGCCTGCCCGACCGATGCAGCCGGAATGGTCAGGCGCTGTGACGAATCGTCGAGCGAGACCAGCGCGCTCGCGTATTGGCCGGCGCGAAACACCTCTTGCGGGTTCGGCAGCAACACCACGACGCGGATGCCGCGCGTGCCCGCCTCGGCCATCGGCGCGATCCGGTCGATGCGCCCTTCGACCGGTTCGGCCGCGCCTTCGACGCGCACCGCGAGCTTTTGCCCCGCTCGCAACATCGAGACCTGGTGCGTGCCGACGACGCCTGCAAGTTCGAGCTCACGCAAATCGACGACCGTCATCAGCTCTTGTTCGGCGCTGACCTTCTCACCCGGCACCACGTTGCGCCGGCCGATCACACCGGCGATCGGCGAGACCAGCGCCGCTTCGCGGATGCCGAGTGCCGCGGTGCCCAACTGCGCCTGCGCCGATTTGAGCTGCGCACGCGTCGCATCGAGCGTGGCGCGCGAGCTCTCGAGCGCGTTCGCGGAGATGAACCGCTGGTTCGCCAGGTCTTCGTTCGACTTGTGGATGCGCTCGGCCTCGACCATGCGCGCCCGCGCCGAATCGACACCCGCCGATCGCTCGGCCGCGCGGCTTTGAAGGTCGGACAGATCGATGGTGCCGAGCGATTGCCCGGCCTTGACCCTGCTGCCTTCGGCAACCGACAAGCTCAGCAGCGTGCCCGAGGCCTTGGCCCGCACGACGGCGGTGCGCGGCGCCATCAGCGGCCCCGAGAATTCGATGCGTTCAGGCATCGCCGCCAGCAGCGGCCGAGCGACCTCCGCCGGCGTAAATTCCAGCGTCACGTCGGGCTTCCCAGCATCCTTGTCGTCGCTGCGGCTTTTGGCACGCAACGCGACCCCCACGGCGATGGCCACGACGATGATCGCGATCCCTCCGCCCATCAGCCACTGCTTGCGCATCCGGCCTCCTGATTTGTGTTGTTTCGATTCCGGGCGGGAGTGTAGGCACGTGCGGTGACGGAACAACCCCCACTTGCGACGAACTGCAGAATGGGCGGACCGAACCGCCGCAAGGCGTGCCTCGGCTGCGTCAGGCTTGGCGAGGCGCTTGCGCGGGGATCGGTGCGGTCGCGACCCTCACGTCACCGCACTGCGCGCGCTGGCGCAGCGCGTGGTCCATCAGCACGAGTGCGAGCATCGCTTCGGCGATCGGCGTTGCGCGGATGCCGACGCACGGGTCGTGGCGGCCGAAGGTTTCGACCACCGCCGGCTGGCCTGCGAGATCAATCGACTGGCGCGGGCTGCGGATCGAGCTGGTCGGCTTGATCGCGATGCTGACCGTGATGTCTTGCCCGGTCGAGATGCCGCCCGAGACGCCACCCGCGTTGTTCGTTGTGAAGCCCTCGGGTGTCATCTCGTCGCCGTGCGTCGTGCCGCGCTGCGCGACGCTCGCGAAGCCGGCGCCGATTTCCACGCCCTTGACCGCATTGATGCCCATCATCACTTTGGCGATGTCGGCGTCGAGCTTGTCGTACAGCGGCTCACCCAAGCCGACCGGCACGTTGCGCGCGCCGACGAAGATGCGCGCCCCGCACGAGTCACCGGCCTTGCGCAGGTCGTCCATGTAGGCCTCGAGGCGCGAGATGTCGCTCGCATTGGCCGCGAAGAACGGGTTGTTCGGGATGTGGCCCAGCGACTCGAATGGGATTTCGATCTCGCCGATCTGCGTCATGTGGCCGATGAAGGTCGTGCCGTATTTCGCCTTCAGCCATTTGCGAGCGACCGCACCTGCGCCGACCATCGGCGCGGTCATTCGCGCAGAGGCGCGGCCGCCGCCGCGCGGGTCGCGCAGGCCGTACTTGTGCAGGTAGGCGTAGTCGGCGTGGCCGGGGCGAAAGGTATCGAGGATGTTGCCGTAGTCCTTGCTGCGCTGGTCGGTGTTGCGGATCAGCAGGCAGATCGGCGTGCCAGTCGTGCGGCCCTCGAACACGCCCGACAAAATCTCGACCGTGTCGGGCTCGTTGCGCTGCGTGACGTGACGCGAGGTGCCGGGGCGGCGCCGGTCGAGCTCGGGCTGGATGTCGGCCTCGGCGAGTTCCATCCCTGGCGGGCAACCGTCGATCACGCAGCCGATCGCCGGGCCGTGACTTTCGCCGAAGTTGGTGACGCGGAAAAGTTTGCCGAGGGTGCTGCCGGACATGGCGCGCTTTCAAAAGTCTAAAACGCAAACACCGCCCGGAGGCGGTGTCGCGACGGAACCGGATTCTAAATCCGCACGTCAGGAAGTCCGCCCGTCGTGCGGCTCGCTCTCGACCGGCCAGTCGCGGATGTAAGCCTTGAGCATGCGATTCTCGAAATCCTGCCCGTCGACCACCGCCTTGGCCACGTCGTAGAACGAGATCACGCCCATCAGCGTGCGCTCGCTCATCACCGGCATGTAGCGCGCGTGCCGCCCGAGCATCATGCGGCGCACTTCGTCGATCTCGGTTTCGGGGGTGCAGGTAAGCGGGTGATCATCCATCACGGTGCGCACGATCGTCGTGCCCATCGCGCCGCCGTTCTTGACGATCGCCGTGATCACTTCGCGAAAGGTCAACATGCCGGTCAACTCGCCGTGGTCCATCACGACGAGCGAGCCGATGTCGCGCTCCGACATCGCGTTGACGGCTTCGTGCAGCGCCTGATCCGGTGACACGGTGAAGAGCGTACCGCCCTTGACGCGGAGGATGTCGCTGACTTTCATGGGGCGCTTTCAAGACCAGGTGTGTGAGTTCAATATAGCCCACAATTCCGGCCGACAACACCGATAGAACCCAGTTGGTTTCCAACGGAGACAACATGCCCGGCCACTCGAACCCCGGCTTCGACACACTGGCACTTCACGCCGGCGCGTCACCCGACCCCACCACCGGCGCGCGCGCCGTGCCGATCCACCTGACCACGTCGTTCGTGTTCGAGAGCAGCGAGCACGCCGCCTCGCTGTTCAACATGGAGCGCTCGGGCCACGTCTACAGCCGCATCTCGAACCCGACCAACGCGGTGCTCGAAGAACGTGTAGCCGCGCTCGAAGGCGGCGCCGGTGCGATCGCGACGGCCAGCGGCCAGGCCGCGTTGCACCTTGCCGTTTCGACCATCGCCGGCGCGGGCTCGCACATCGTGGCCTCGAGCGCACTCTACGGTGGCTCCCACAACCTGCTGCATTACACGCTCTCACGTTTCGGCATCGAGACCACATTCGTGAAGCCGGGCGACATCGACGGCTGGCGCGCGGCAATCCGCCCGAGCACCAAGCTGCTCTTCGGCGAGACGCTCGGCAACCCGGGGCTCGACGTGCTCGACATCCCCACTGTCGCCGACATCGCGCACACGCACGGCGTGCCGCTGCTGGTCGACTCGACCTTCACGACGCCGTGGCTGATGAAGCCCTTCGATCACGGTGCCGATCTGATTTTTCATTCGGCGACCAAGTTCCTCTCCGGCCACGGCACCGTGATCGGCGGCGTGCTGGTCGACAGCGGGCAGTTCGACTGGGCTGCAGCGCACGCAGCGCACGGCCGCTTTGCCGAACTCGCCGAGCCTTATGCGGGATTTCACGGCATGG
>JANLUW010000109.1:0-4259 GCA_031363645.1 Rhizobacter sp.
TGCGTCAACGCGATCGCGTCGCGCGCGTACAACTCGGTCGAGCGCTCGTCGCGGTTCGTGTTTTCGGCGGTCAGAAACGGGTCGGGCGAGGTGAACAACGTGCCGTCCATGTTGCCGGTGCCGACGTAGTTGTAGGCCTGCCGCTGGAAGTGGTTGCGCACGCGCGACTGCAGGACGCCGACCGCGAGTGTGTGGCTGATCGATTTGGTCTGCACCTTTCCTTGTAGCGCGAGATCGAGCGCATCGGTGCGGCGGCGTTCGTTCTCGCTGCGGTAGTCGTACAGATCGTAGGTGCCGTTCGGGCAGAAGCGGTCGGCGTAGTAGGTGCCGTCCGGTGGCGGGTTCGAGTCGGCGCATCCGAACGGGAACGCGAGCCGGTCGTCAGTGCGCAGCCGTTGCGTCGCAGCATGCGCGATGAAGCGCCAGTCGTTGCCGAGCTTTTGCTGCCAGCGCAGGGATGCCGTTGTCGCATCGAACATCACCGGCAACGACCACGGTTGGTTGTTCAGGTTCAGCCGTGGATCGCCCGGTTGCGGCACGGTGTTGCCGAACATGCTGAAGCCGGGCTGGCTCGGCTGCGAGCGGTGGCTGGTCTCGATTTCGGCTTCGAGCATGGTGCCGGGCGCCACCCGCCAATCGGCTGCGAACGCAAAGAGGTTGCGGTTGCCGCGGCTGTCGCGCACCATCGGGTCGAGGTGCGCTGCAGCGGCGTTCAGGCGCGCGCCGAATGCGTTGTCAATGCCGAAGCGCTGGCTCAGGTCAAGTGCGCCGGTCACGGTGCCGGGCTGGCGCCACTCGAGGCTCACCGAGCGCCGGGGCGTGTCGAGCGGACGCGCGAGGATGGAGTTGACGAGCCCACCCGGCGCGCTCGTGCCGGCCTGCATGCCGCTCGTGCCTTTGAGGATCTCGATGCGCGATTTGTTGTCGAGCGGGATCGAGGTTTCGGCGTTGATCGGTAGCCCGTCGCGCCTGAAGTTGAAGCGGTTGTCGAGCACGTAGCCGCGCACCGTCAAAAAGTCGTAGTAGCCCTCTGCGTTGTAGGCGTCGCTGACCGCGGGGTCGCTCGCGGTGAGGTCGGAGAGGCGCTGAACGCCGCTGTCTTTGAGCTGCTCCGCGCTGAACACGCTCGCCTGCACCGGCGTCTTCGCGAGCGGCGTGGCACTCCAGCCGCTGACGGTCGCCGGCGGTGTGCTGCGCCCGGTGACGGTGATCGGTTGCAGCTGGGTCGCGATCGGTGTTGTTTGCGCTGTCGCGGGCGTGGCAACGAGCCATGCAGCGGCGGCGATCGGTGAAAAAAGGATGAGGTGTCGTGTGGTCAAGCGTGCCATCGTGGGTCCGAACTCGATGGCAGGTCGGCGAGCCGACGGGCACCCCAGAACGCGGTGCTTCGTTGGCCATGCTTCCCTGCGCGAGGATTACCTCAATCAGGTTCAAAGGGACTGTCTCAGTCGAGCGGATCGGTGAGAACCGTTCAACACCCCCAGCGAGTGCCATGCAGCAGAACTGCGCGGCAGATGGATCATGACTCAGCGGATGTTCGAGGCGCGGACGCAACCCCAAGGGCCCGGTGGAGGCGCGGGCTGGTGGTCGTGTATTCGAGGTGGATCGGCTTGTCCGGGAACACGATTTCCGCGGCACCGAAAGCCGCGAGCGCGGCCTCGTGAAAGCCGCAGAGGATCAGCTTCTTCTTGCCCGCATACGTGTTCACGTCGCCGACCGCGAAGATGCCGGGCTCGCTCGTCTGGAACTGTGCGGTGTCGACCACGAGTTGCTTGCGTTCGAGCGCGAGGCCCCAGCCAGCGATCGGGCCGAGCTTGGGGCTGAGGCCGGTGAGCACGAGCAGGGTGTCGAGTGGCAACGGTCGGGTCGTGCCGTCGGGAGTGACAACGTCCATCGCCATCAATCGCCCGTCGACCTGCTCGATGCCGCCCGGCTGCGCCGCGATGAATTGCAGGCGCTGCTCGGCACGCCATTGGCGCACTTGCGCAATCGTCTCAGGCGCAGCCCTGAACTCGTCGCGACGATGCATCAACGTGACGCGGGCGATCGGCGCGAGGCGCAGCGCGCATTCCAGTGCGCCGTCGTCATCGCCGATCACGACGACGCGCTGACCGCCCAAGGCATCGGCGTGCGCCGGCGCGCTGTAGAAAAGCTGCGTGCCTTCGAACGCGGCGATGCCGTCGAGCTTGAGCCGGCGCGGCTGGAACGAGCCCACGCCACCGGCGATGAACACGGTCTTCGCGAGCAACTGTGTGCCTGCGGAAGTTTCAATGCGCAACCGCTCGTCGGGTTGGCGCTCGACCACGTCAACCTGCTGCCCGAGGTGAAACGTCGCGCCGAACGGTTCAATCTGCGCGAGCAGCCTGGCCACCAGTTCGCGCCCGGTGCACACCTTTGTCGCCGGGATGTCGTAGATCGGCTTGTCGGGATACAGCTCGATGCACTGCCCGCCCGCGAACGGCAGCGAGTCGATCACGTGGGCGTGAATGCCGAGCAGCCCGAGCTCGAAGACTTGGAACAGGCCGACCGGCCCGGCGCCGATGACGACCGCGTCGGTCTCGATCATCGCAAGGTCATGGTCAGGTTACTTGATCAGCTCGCCGAGCTTGCCGGTCTTGTCTTTCCAGTCGTCGGCGTCGGGCTGCGGAGCCTTGCGCTTGGTGATGCTGGGCCAGTTTTTCGCGAGGTCGGCGTTGAGCTGGATCATGTGCTGCTGGTCGCCCGGAACATCTTCTTCCGGCACGATCGCATTGACCGGGCACTCGGGAATGCAGACGGCGCAATCGATGCACTCGTCGGGGTCGATGGTGAGAAAGTTCGGGCCTTCGCGGAAGCAATCGACCGGGCACACATCGACGCAATCGGTGTACTTGCAGCGGATGCACGATTCGAGAACGACGTGGGTCATGGAGAAGCTCTGGTGGTGTGAAGTGGCCGTGGCCCGAAGGCCGGCGAAGCTGTGATTTTAGGGCTTGCTGCGAGCCACACCGATCGCAAGGTCGCGGCGCCCGCACCGACCGTGACAACGCTCGGACGCCCGGCGTGCAGCATCGCGGCGCGCGCGAGGCTTGCGGCCGTGTGGTCACTGTGCAGTTGATCGGGCCAGCCGGCGCGCGAAACGACGCTGACGGGGGTGTCTTCGGGCCAACCGGCCGCGAGCAAGCGGCGCGATAACGCGGCGAGCTGCTTGCCGGCCATGTAGAAGACTTCGGTGTCGGCGGTGCGCGTGGCTTGCAACTGGCCTTCGCGAGTCATCGCGGTCGTGAGGCTGACGCTGCGGCCGTGTCCGCGTCGGGTCAGCGGGCGTTGTGTGGCGGCGGCCGCTGCGGTTGCGGCGGTGACGCCGGGGACGATCTCGCAACCGATGCCAGCCTCGGCGAGTGCTTCGAGCTCTTCTTCGAGCCGGCCGAAAATGCTCGGGTCGCCGCCTTTGAGGCGCACGACGACATCGACCTCGCTCGCGTGCTTCACCAGCAGCGCATTGATCGTCGTTTGCCCCGTGCTGTCGCAAAAACCGCGCTTGCCGACGTCGACCCACTTCGCGTGTGGTGCATGCGCGCGCAACGCGGGGTCGGTCAGCGCATCGAACAACACCACATCGGCCAACGCCATCCGCGCCGCACCGCGCACGGTGATCAGGTCGGCGGCGCCTGGGCCGGCGCCGATGAAGATCACCGTGCCCATCGAGCCTGGCCGGGGAAATTCATCACGCCGCCTCTTTGACGAGCAGCGCGCCGCTGGTGCGGTTGCTCGTCGGGTCGACGATGATCAGCGAGCCGCCGACGCGGTTCGACGCGTAGGGCTCGACGGGCAACGGCTGCTGCGTCTCGATCACCACGAGGCCGATCTCGTTGACGGCGAGTTCGTGCGCGTCGGTCGCCTGCAGCGAGTGGATTTCGAGCCGGCTCTCGATCGAGGCAATGCGCGCCTGCACCCAGCGATTACCGTGGCGCACCGTGTACTTGCGGCCGATCACCGCGGGCTCGGTGTCGAGCCAGGCGAGCGTGGCCGAGAAGCGGTTGGTCTCGCGCACGGTGTCGGGTGTAGTAATCCAATCACCGCGCGAAGCATCGAGCTGGCGGTCGAGGCTCAGGCCCGCCGATTGGCCGGCCTCAGCCAACTCGACCCGGTCCCCGGCAACGCGCACCTCGGCGACGACTGCCTTCTGGCGGCTCGGGAACAGCTGCACTTCATCGCCAGCCCGCACGCTGCCATGCGCGATGCGGCCCCACAGCGTGCGCGGCTGGTCGCCTATGCCG
>JANLUW010000283.1:0-5721 GCA_031363645.1 Rhizobacter sp.
CGCAGCGACCTGACGCACAAGATTGAGTTCCCGGCGGGTTCGCTGTTGATCCAGCTGGGCGGCCCGGGCATGCGCATCGGCATGGGCGGCAGCGCGGCCAGCTCGATGGCGGCGGGCACGAACACGGCCGATCTCGACTTCGATTCGGTCCAGCGCGGCAACCCGGAGATCGAGCGCCGGGTGCAGGAGGTCATCAACCATTGCTGGGGGCTGGCCGAGAAGAATCCGATTTTGGCGATCCACGATGTGGGCGCCGGCGGCATCTCGAACGCGTTCCCGGAGCTGGTCAACGACGCCGGTCGCGGTGCACGTTTTGACCTGCGCGCGGTGCCGCTGGAAGAGTCGGGTCTGGCACCGAAAGAGATCTGGTGCAACGAAAGCCAGGAGCGGTTTGTGATGGCGGTGGCCGCCGAAGCGCTGCCGATCTTCAGCGCGATGGCCGAGCGCGAGCGCTGCCCGTTCGCGGTCGTCGGTGTCACGACGTCCGAGAAGCAGCTCGTGTTGGAAGACCCTTCGACAGGCTCAGGGCTGTCGGAGTTGATCATCGACATGCCGATGGAGGTGCTGCTCGGTAAGCCGCCGAAGATGCTGCGCGACGTGCAGCGTGTTGTGCACGAATCGCCCGCGCTCGACCTGACCGATGTTTTGCTCGACAAGGTCGCGTTCGACGTGTTGCGCCACCCGACCGTCGCGAGCAAGCGCTTCCTGATCACCATCGGCGACCGCACCGTCGGGGGCTTGAGCCACCGCGATCCGATGGTCGGACCGTGGCAGGTGCCTGTTGCCGATTGCGCGGTGACGCTGGCTGATTTCAGCGGCTTCCGCGGCGAGGCGATGAGCATCGGCGAGCGCACGCCGCTGGCGTCGCTCGACGCGCCCGCATCGGGTCGCATGGCGGTCGGCGAGGCGATCACGAATTTGCTCGCGGCGCCGATCGAGTTGTCCAAAGTCAAGCTCAGCTGCAACTGGATGGCCGCATGTGGTGAGCCCGGGGAAGACACGGCGCTGTACGACACGGTCACCGCCATCGGCATGGAACTGTGCCCGGCGCTGGGCATCGGCGTGCCGGTCGGCAAGGATTCGCTGTCGATGCGCACGCGCTGGTCGGACGAGGGCGCGGGTTCCGCTGTCACGAAGCAGGTCACGGCACCCGTCAGCCTGATCGTGACCGCGTTCGCCACGCTCGACGACGTGCAATCGACGTTGACGCCGCAGCTTCAACCCGGCGACACGACGCTGGTCGTGATTGACCTCGGCCATGGCAAGAACCGCATGGCCGGCTCGATGCTGGCGCAGGTGATCGGCCAGTTCGGCTCGCCCGCGAAAGACGGCGTGCCCGACCTCGAGGGTGCGGCGCAACTCAAGGCGCTGGTCGCTGCGATCAACGAGCTCCGCGCGCAAGGCCGCATCCTCGCGTACCACGATCGCAGTGACGGCGGTCTGTGGGCCACAGCGTGCGAGATGGCCTTCGCCGGTCATATCGGGCTGAGCCTGAACGTCGACATGTTGGTTACCGAAGGCGACGGCATCTCCGACAGCCGCGCTGATCACGGTGATTCTAAAAATTGGGCCATGCAAGTCGGCGCTCGCCGCGGCGAACTGACCTTGCGCGCGCTCTTCAGCGAAGAGCTCGGTGCCGTGATCCAGGTGCCGACTGCCGTGCGCAACGACGTGATGCAAACGCTGCGCGCGCACGGCCTGAGCAAGCACAGCCACTTCATCGGCAAGCCCAACGATCGCGGCGTGATGGAGGTCTGGCGCGACGCGAAGGCGGTGTTCAGCGCACCGCTGCGCGACCTTCATCAAACCTGGGACGAGGTCAGCTGGCGCATCGCGAAGCTTCGCGACAACCCGGCCGGCGCCGATGCCGAGCACGAGGCAGCAGGCCGCGTCGACGACCCCGGCGTACACGTGAAGCTGAGCTTCGATGCGAGCATCGACGCGGTGGCGAATCTCACCGCACCGTTCATCGGCAAGGCCCGCCCGAAGCTCGCGATCCTGCGCGAGCAAGGCGTCAACAGCCACTTGGAGACCAGCTACGCGTTCGACCGCGCTGGCTTCGAGACCTTCGACGTGCACATGAGCGACCTGCAGACCGGCCGCGCGCGGCTCGATCAGTTCCAGGGCTTCGTTGCGTGCGGCGGATTCAGCTATGGCGACACGCTCGGCGCGGGCGAGGGCTGGGCCCGCTCGGTGATGTTCAACCCCGCACTCGCCGAACAGTTCGCGCGCTTCTTCAATCGCAGCGACACCTTCGCGCTCGGCGTGTGCAACGGCTGCCAGATGATGGCCGCGCTCTCGTCGATCATCCCCGGCGCGGGCGCATGGCCGAAGTTCACGCGCAACCGCAGCGAGCAATTCGAGGCGCGGCTGAGCCTCGTCGAGGTGCTCGACAGCCCGTCGATCTTCTTCACCGGCATGGCGGGTAGCCGCATCCCGGTTGCGGTCGCGCACGGTGAAGGGTTTGCCGATTTTTCGCAGCGCGGCGACCCCAAAACTGTGAACTGCGCGATGCGCTTCGTCGACCACTTCGGTGCGCCGACCGAGGCGTATCCGTTCAACCCGAACGGCAGCCTGGGCGGCCTCACCGCGGTGACCACGCCCGACGGCCGTTTCACCGCACTCATGCCGCACGCCGAGCGCGTGCTCCGAAACGTGCAGATGAGCTGGACCCCGGGCGAGCGCAGCGCCCCGAGCCCATGGGCGCGCATGTTCGCGAACGCGCGGGCCTGGGTCGGTTGACCGGCCTCGCTATTTAAACGGGTTGGCGGTGGCGAACCACAGGCCGATGCCTGTTGCGATGATGAATGCGCCATCGGTCACACCCACAGCGAGAAAGAACTTGGTCTGAGGTTCGGGGATCAGTTCGGGCTGGCGGGCGCTGGCTTCGAGCAGCTTCATCGAGGTCAGGCCGATGCCGATGCACGAGCCGAACGCCGGCAGGCCGATGAGAATCGCCACGGCCAGAGGCAGGATGTCGGTTGCAGTCAATCACCCGCCGCGGGCTCCCGGTCGCGCGTCTGGTGGGCATGGTGGCCGCCAAGCGCGGCGCGCCGAGCCAGCGCCAGCGTGTCGGCGCGGCTATCGCCAGCCTGCGTGAACTGCGCAGGGGCGTCGTGCTCGAAGGCGATTGGCGCGAGCTGATCGCCGACGGCCGCGATTGACCCGCGTGGCGTTCGTGCTCGACAACTCGGTCGTCTGCGGTTGGTTTTTCGAGAACCAGGCCACACCGTATTCCGACGCGATGATCGCGCGCCTGCGCGATGAGCGTGCGGCGGTTCCGTCGCTTTGGGAACTTGAATTCACCAACATATTGCGCACGGCTTGCCTGCGCCAGCGCATGACGGCCGAAGCGGCTCAGCGGGTGATTGCGCAGATCGTCTCGCTGCCGATCGACGTCGACCGCCACGCGGTGCCGGCGAGCGAAACCCTCGCGCTCTCGCTGCGCTTTGGCCAGAGCAGCTGCGATGCCGCCTACCTCAAACTCGCGTTGCGGATGCAGTTGCCCATCGCAACTGTCGATGGGCCGCTTCGGGCAGCTGCGTTGGCCGCGGGTGTGAGTCTCGCGCCAGCGACCGAGTCGGCCGGCTAGCTCGTCAAGCCGATTCGCGGGCCTCGGCGGCGAGCCGCAAAACCTGCGCGCTCGAACAAGTGCGCGCGCCACTGTGTGAAGTTGGCGATGCGCGGCGCGAGGCCCTTGGGGGTGCAGGCTTACGCGCAGCACATTGACTGGCGGCTGCAGCAGTTCGGGGGCGATGCCCATCTGCAGCAGCGCACCAGCTGCGGCGTTGTGAAACAGCAGGTTCCAGTGCCGGTCGACCGCGAGCGCCGGAAACGGCTCGTGCGCCTTCAGGATCTGCCCGACCGCCGCGCGCGCCGCCGCCATCGCCGGGTCGTCCAGCGGGCTCGCGGCGTACATCGGCGCGAAGCCGGCGGCCGTGAGCAAGCAGTTGCGTTCGCGCAGCGGCACGTCGAGCCGATCGGACAGGCGAAGCACATTTTTGCGGCTCGGCATCGCGCGGCCGGTCTCGACGAAGCTGAGGTGGCGCGTCGAAACCTCGGCATCGACCGAGAGGTCGAGCCGGCTCAACCGGCGGCGCTGGCGCCATTCGCGCAATTGCGTGCCGACGGAGAGGGCGTCTCGCGTTAAAGATGCAGCAGGTTCCATGCGACGCCCGATAGCTCGGGCCGCGCCAACCGCCATTTGGCCGATGACACGCGTGCGCTATCGTTCCTGCGTGACTTCGACGGCCTTCGACATGACGACGACCTCCCCGCGCTTCGACCGCCTCGATGCGCTGCGCGCGGTCGCTATTTCGTGGATGGCGATCTTCCATTTCTGTTTCGATTTGAACTATTTCGGGTTCATCCAGCAAAATTTTCACACCGATCCGATGTGGACCTTGCAGCGCACCTGCATCGTCAGCCTGTTTCTTTTTTGCGCAGGCTTTGGCCAATCGATCGCGCTCGAACAGCATCAGCCGTGGCGGCGCTTTTGGCGTCGCTGGGCGCAGGTGGCGGGGTGCGCCGTGCTGGTCACGCTCGGCTCGATGTGGATGTTTCCGCGCAGCTTCATCAGCTTCGGCGTACTGCACTGCATCGCGGTCGCGCTGATCGTGATGCGGCTGACCGGTGGGGCAGGGCGCTGGCTGTGGGGGCTCGGGCTCGTGGCCATCGTGCTGCCGCAGTTCGTGCAGCACCCGTTCTTCGACACGCGGTCGACAAACTGGCTGGGTCTTGTCACGCGCAAGCCGGTCACCGAAGATTTCGTGCCGCTGCTGCCGTGGCTGGGCGTGATGTGGTGGGGGCTGGCTGCCGGGCAATGGGTGCTGGCGCGACGGCGCGCTTGGGTCACCTCCGCGTTGCCGCGTGGGCTCACACCGCTCGCCATGCTCGGCCGCTGGAGCCTGAGTTTTTACATGCTGCACCAGCCGGTGTTGATCGGGGTACTCTCGGGGATCGTGGCAGTTCGAGGCTGAGGTTGCGTCTCACGCAGCGTCAAGATGCATGGATGATTTGTCACATTTCCGGCGTACGCTCGCTCTCGTACATCAAGCCAAAGAGGAGACTTCATGACTGACTTTAACCACCCTCCGGTGCGCCGACTCGTCCTGGCACTTGCCTGCACCGCCGCGCTGATCGGCAGCGCCTGCGGCGGCAGCGATGACAACGCCCCCCTGCCAACGCTCGATGGCGCACAGCCGCTGGTCGTTGCGCACCGCGGCGCCTCGGGCTACCTGCCGGAAGAAACGCTGGAGGCGTATCAAAAGGCCATCGACATGGGCGCCGATGTGATCGAGCCCGACGTCATCTCGACGAAAGACGGTGTGCTGATTGCGCGTCATGACCCGCAGCTTTCGATCACCACCGACATCGCCAGCCACCCTGAATTCGCAGGCCGAAAAGTCACGCGCTCGCTCGATGGCGACAAGGCCGCGTCGGATTGGTGGGCGAGCGACTTCACGCTCGCCGAGATCAAGACATTGCATGCGATTCAGCCGTTGGCCGAGCGGGATCAGAGTTTCAACGGCAAGTACCTGGTGGTGACCTTGCAAGAAGTGTTCGACCTCGCCAAGGCGCAGAGCCAGGTCAAGGGCCGCACGATTGCCGTGTACCCGGAAACCAAGAACCCGACCTTTCACCGCGACCGCGGCGTGCCGCTCGAAGACAAGCTCATTGCGCTCATCAATGCTGCCGGCTGGAACAGCAAGACCGCGCCGG
>JANLUW010000294.1:0-15545 GCA_031363645.1 Rhizobacter sp.
GCATGCCGGGCAGCTCGTCGGCGTGCAGCGCGGCCTGCACATAGACCCTGCGGCCGGTGTCTTGCGGCCCGTAGTGGACGCTGACGATCTCGCGCCGGGTGCCGAGCGGCGAGCCGGCGAGCGGGTGGTGCTGGATGTGCATCGGCGGATTTTCGGTCGGTCGGCGCGCCGTTCAGCGCCGCGGCTGCAGGTACGCCAGCCAGCGCGCCTCGGCGCGCCGAAACGCCGCCACCAGCACGAAGGTCAGCACGAGGTAGAACAGCGCAGCGGTCAGGAAGGCCTCGAACGGCAGGTAGAAGCGCGAATTCATTTCGCGCGCCGCGCCGGTCAGGTCGAGCAGCGTGACCACGCTCGCGATCGAGGTCGCGTGCAACATCATGATGACCTCGTTGCTGTAGGCCGGCAGGCAGTGGCGCAGCGCCGAGGGCAACACGATGCGCCGCATCAGCGTGGGCCACGACATGCCGAACGCGCGCGCCGCCTCGACCTCGCCGTGCGGCGTGGTGCGGATCGCGCCGGCCAGCATCTCGGTCGTGTAGGCGCAGGTGTTGAGCGCGAACGTGAGCACGGCGCAGAACCAGGCATTCGAAAGCCACGGCCACGCGATGCTGCTCCGCACCGCGTCGAACTGCGCGAGACCGTAGTAGACGATGAACAGTTGCACCAGCAACGGTGTGCCGCGAAACACCCAGGTGTAGAGCCACACGGGCGCACCGATCGGTACGCCCAGCCAGCGCCGGCTCGACGCGCGCATCACGCCGAGCGGCAGCGCGCCGAGCAGGCCGAGCACGAGCGCCATCGCGAGCAATTGCAGCGTCGTCAGCAAACCTTCCCAATAGGTCGGCAGGCTCTCCAAGACGGCCGCGAAATTCATAAGAAACCTTCGTGCTGCGCACTTCGGTGTTCGCCCTTGGGGCGGCCCGGCGGGCTCACAGCGCCGCCACCTTCGCGCCACGCGAGACGCGGTGTTCGAGCGCGCGCAACACGAGCACCGAAACGCTCGTGACCGCGAGGTAGAGCGCGCCGACTGCGAGGTAGAACGTGAACGGTTCGCGCGTGGCGCCTGCCGCCTGCTGTGCCCGCTGCAGCATGTCGTTCAAACCGATCAGTGACACCAGCGCGGTCGACTTGACGAGCACCAGCCAGTTGTTCGTGAACGAGGGGATCGCCAAGCGCAGCATCTGCGGCGCGGTGATGCGCCGGAACACGAGCCCCGGTGACATGCCGAACGCGCGGCCCGCCTCGATCTGCCCTTTCGGCACCGCTTGTATCGCGCCCCGAAAGGTCTCGGTGAAGTACGCACCGAAAATGAAGCCGAGCGTGGCGACACCGGCGATGAACGGGTCGATGTCGACACTCTCGAAGCCGAGCGCGGCGAGCGCCGCGTTCACCGCGATCTGCCCGCCGTAGAAGATCAGCATCATCAGCACCAGATCAGGCACGCCACGGATCACGGTGGTGTAGACGGTCGCGGTGCGGCGCCAGAAGGTCGAGTTCGACAGCTTCGCGGTTGCGCCTGCGAGGCCGAGCACGAGCGCGAGCAGCAGCACGAGCGCGAGCAGCAGCGAGGCGAGCGCGACCGCCAGCGTCAGCGCCGCGCCCTGAAGCAGGCTCGCGCCGTAGCCTTGCAGCATGTCAGTGCGCTACTTTCCGTACACGTCGAAGTCGAAATACTTGGCCTGCAACGTCTTATAAACGCCGTTGCCGCGGATCGCTTTGATGGCAGCGTTGAGCTGATCGCGCAGCGGCGCCTCGCCCTTGCGCAACGCCACGCCGACGCCGGTGCCGAAGTACGCCGCGTCGTCGTACACCGGCCCGGTGAACGCATAGCCTTTGCCGGCCGGCAGCTTCAGGAAACCGACATCGCCCGCGACCGCGTCGACCAGCGTCGCGTCGATGCGGCCTGCTGCCAGGTCGAGGAACACCTCGTCTTGTTTCGTGTAGCGCACGATCGTGGCACCACCGAACTTCGCGGTCGCGAAACGGTCGTTGATGGTGCTGCGCTGCACGCCGATCTTCTTGCCTTTGAGACTCGCGGGCGTGCCGTCGATCGCGACGCCCGCCTTGGCGATCAGGCGGTTCGGGGTGTTGTAGTACTTGTCGGAAAAGTCGACCACCTTGAGCCGCTCGGGCGTGGCCGACATCGAGGCGACGATCACGTCGATCTTCTTGGCCTGCAGCGCCGGGATCATCGCGTCGAACTCTTGCTGCACCAGCGTGCACTGCGCTTTCATCTGCGCGCACAGCGCGTTCGCGATGTCGATGTCGAAGCCGACGATTTTGCCGTCGGCACCGACCGAGCTGAACGGCGGGTAAGCACCTTCGACGCCGACGCGCACCTTCAGCGGGTCGGCGGCTTGAGCGGTCGACGAGAACGCGATAGGTGACAACGCGAGCGGCAACAACGCCAGTAACGACAACATGGACAACAGCTTTTTCATCCGGGCCTCCAGGCAATGAGCCTGCACTGTAGCGGCCCCGCGCCGCGTCGGGCATGGGGGTAAGGGCAGGCGGCCAGACGAGCATCAGCGCCATCCGTGGCGTGCACGGTGTTCGGCATCGCACAGACAAACTCGCTCGATCGATCGAAGCTCGCAACGTCGGTCCCTACTGCAGGCCCGCAGATGTTGCCGAGCACGTTCCGTCACCCGAGGCAGACCCATGAGCGCAGTCCCGAAACCCTCTGCAGCCCCGGCGCCCGCCGCTACTGGCGGCATGACGACCAAGGCGTGATTTCAGGCGCGTTGCCGGGCATCGAGGCCGCGTTCTCGTTGAGTTTGTTGATGGTTCAGGTGGTGACGAGCTGGGTCACGCTCGGCGCGCTGCTCGAGTCGCTCGCGGGCGGTGAGCTCGCTGACCGCCTCGGCCGAAAGCGCACCGTGTTGATCGCCGGCGCGCTGTTCGCACTCGGCGCCGCGGTGCAGTACTTCACCCCCAACGCGGCGATTTTGGTGGTCGCCCGGCTCGTGATCGGCGCTGGCGTGGGTGTGGCCGCAGTTGCCGCGCCGCTCTACGCCGCCGAACTGGCCCCTGCACCACTGCGCGGGCGCTTCGTTTCCGGCTACCAGATGGCGATCACGATCGGCATCTTCCTGGCCTACCTCGTCAACGACCTGCTCGCCGCCGAAACCGACTGGCGCCTGATGCTCGGCGCGGCGGCGGTGCCGGGGTTGGCGCTGTTCATCGTCGGCCTGTTCGCGCCTGAATCGCCGCGCTGGCTGATGCTCAAAAACTGCCGTGCCGATGCCGCCGCCGAGCTGCGCCGCATCGAGCCCGACTCAGACATCGAGCCCCGGCTCGACGCCGTCGAGGCCACGCTCGCGCAAGACGCCAATGCCGCTGGCTGGGGCGAGCTTTTTCATGCGAAGTGGCGGCGGCCGTTGATGGTCGCGATCGGGCTGGCGGTGTTCCAGCAAGTCACCGGCATCAACGCGATCATCTACTACGCCAACCAAATTTTCGCGTCGGCCGGCTTCGCGATCGAGGCAGCGCGCGCGCGTCACGCTCTGGGCGATCGGCGGTGTGAACGTGCTGGCCACGCTGATCGCGATCGCCTTCATCGACAAGATCGGGCGGCGCAAGCTGTTGATGGTCGGGCTCGTCGGCATGGGCGCGAGCCTCGCGGTGGTCGGCGTGGCATTTCGCTTCATCGATGCCGCGACCGGGGGTGCCGCGGGCGGGGCCGTGGCGTCAGCGGCCTCCGCTGCGGCGTCAGCGGCGTAGGCCGCACCGCGCACGGCCGGCATGGTCACCGTGGCGGCGCTGGTGGTATTCATCACCTGCTTCGCGTTCTCGCTCGGGCCCGTGATCTGGACGGTGATCAACGAGGTGTTTCCGGCGCGCATTCGCAGCCGTGGCGTGGCGCTCGCCACCGCCGTGAACTGGGGCTCGGCGTGGTTCGTCAGCCAGTTTTTCTTGTCGCTGGTGACTGCCATCGGCAGCTCGCTGACCTTCTGGTTGCTGACGTTCTTTTGCGGTTTGGGTTGGGTCTGGATCTACCGCAGCGTGCCGGAGACCAAAAGCCTGTCGCTCGAGAAAATCCAGGATCTCTGGGCCGCCAAAACATGATGCTGCTGGCAGGCGACATCGGCGGCACGAACACGCGGCTGGCGCTGGTGTCGGCAGAGGCCAGGCCGCGCCGATTCGTGCTCGAACGGCAGTACGCCAGCGCTGAATACGCCGGTCTCGAGCAGGTCGTCGGGGCCTTTCTCGCCGACCCGCTGGTCAAGGCCGGAGAGCAACCGGACTCGGCCTGTTTTTGCGTCGCCGGGCCGGTGATCGACGGGCGCGCTCACCTCACCAACCTGCCTTGGCAGTTGTCTCGAGAAGCGTTGAGGGCGCAGCTCGGAATGGAGCGGGTCTCGCTACTGAACGACCTGAGGTCGATCGCCCACGCCGTTCCGCACTTGGAGCCGCAGGAAACCAAAGTGGTCAACACCGGCCAGACCATCGCGCACGGCCCGATCGCCGTGATGGCGCCCGGCACCGGGTTCGGTGAAGGTTTTTTGGTGTGGACTGGCGATGCCTATCTGGCGTGCGCCTCCGAAGGTGGCCACACCGATTTCGCGCCGACCAATGCCGTTCAAGCCGGCTTGCAGGCGTATTTGACAGATCGCTTCCGACACGCCGGCTATGAGCGCGTGTGCTCCGGTTCGGGCTTGGCCAACGTGTACGACTACCTGCGTTCGCGTGACCCGGCCTCGGAACCCCCGGCCTTCGCCGCCGCGTTGCAGGCTGTCACCGATCGCATGCCGTTGATCGTCAAAGCGGCGCTTGAGAACGACATTGCCAAACCGCTCGCGGCGACCACGCTGCGGGTCGTCATCGACGTCTGGGGCGCCGAGGCCGGCAACCTGATGCTCAAGGTCATGGCCACGGGCGGCGTGTACCTGGCCGGTGGCATGCCGCCGCGCGTGCTGCCGCTGTTGCAAGACGGCGCCTTCATGCAGGCCTTCACGGCGAAGGGCCGGTTCGGCAACCTGATGCGCGCGGTGCCGGTGCATGTGGTGATGGTCAACGCAGCGCTGCTCGGCGCGGCGATTTTCGGGCTCGAACAGGCGGCGCGGCGATGAAGCAAGGGTCGGTCACCACGCCCTTCGAGCGCCGCCCGAGCCGCGCACTGGTCTGCATGAAGCTCAGCCTGTGCGCGGCGACTCTGCACGTTGCGCCGGGCGCCCGCGCCTCGTCGACCGCGGCATCGGCCTTTCGCTCGGCTATGTTTGCGAGGCCGCCACCAACACCCAATGCGGGTCGGAGAAGAAAGCCCGCTACACCGACCAATGGTCGTTCGGCAGCAAGTTCGACCTGCAAAAACTGCTCGGCTGGCACCACGCCGCGGCAGAGGTCGTGATCACCGATCGCAACGGCCGCAACCTCGGCGACGACGCTTCGCTGAACACGCTGCAAGGCGTGCAAGAGGTCTACGGCCGCGGGCAGACCTGGCGCCTCACGCGGCTTTCGTTGCGCCAGACCTGGCTGGACGGTGGCCTCGACCTCAAGCTCGGCCGCCTGCCCGTGGGCGATGACTTCGCTGCGTTTCCGTGCGACTTTCAAAACCTCACTTTTTGCGGCTCGCAACCCGGCAACGTGCGCGGTGTGCTTTGGTACAGCTACCCGGTGAGCCAATGGGGCACGCGCGTCAAAGTGGCGCTCGGCGGCGAGATGAGCGCACAGCTCGGCGTCTACCAGGTCAACCCGCGCTACATCGACGACAGTTTTGCGCACCACCAAGGGCTCTACCCGAACAACCCGTCGGGCACCACCGGCGCACTCATTCCGATCGAGTTCGGCTGGACGCCCACGCTCGGCGGGCTCCCCGGCAACTGCAAGGTCGGCGCCTGGTACGACACGTCGAACGCGAACGACGTGACGCTCGACACGAGCCACCAGCCGCTCGCGCTCACCGGCGGCACGCCGTTGCAGCGCAATTCGCGCAGCGGCGCGCACCTCAACTTCGCGCAGCAGATCACCGGCCGCGACAAGGGATCGGACGCCAGCGTGTTCCTCAACATCACGCAGTCCGACCGCGCCACCGCCGCGTCGATGGACCGCCAGATCGCCCTCGGCGTCACCTGGAAAGGCCCGTTCGACGGGCGCCCCGCCGACACGATCGGCTTCGCGCTCGGCAGCAACCGCGGGAACGGCCGCGTTGCCGACAACGTTCGACTGAGCAATGCCCGCAACGCCAACACGCGCAAGGTGCCCGGCTCGGAAACCGTCGGCGAGCTGTTCTACGCCTGGGTGCACCGCCCGTTCTTCAGCTTGCAGCCCAACGTTCAATACGTGCACCACCCGGGCGGCGTGAATTCGAACGATGCGGTGATGGTGATCGGGTTGCGGTCGAGCGTGGATTTTTGAGCTGCCGAATCGGTCGACGATCAGGCGAGGGCGCGGGCCGCCGCCTGCCGGTAGAGCGCCTCGGCACCGGTCCGCGCCTCGGCAAAGCAGGCGTCGACCAGTTTGATCACGTGCTCGTCATCAGACCCGATGGCGGCCGCAGTGAGCGTGGACCAATCGGCCGGCGCTTGCGGCAAAGGCTGCACGCCATGCGCCACACCGCTGGCAAGGTAGCCCGCCGTGAACGCGCGCACCACCGCGCCGAGCGCAGGCACCGCATCGCCTGCGAATGGCAACAGCACACGCGCGGCGCGGCAGCCGGTCAACAGGTGCAGCACGGTGAAGTTGCCCGACTCGGCGTAGGCGGTCGCCGCGAAAAGTGACAGGCCGGCGAGCGTGCCGTCATCGAGCGCGAGCCCGCCCGCGAGCGCGCGGTACGGCGCGCAATCTTCAGCCTTTTGCATGCGCAGAAAAATGAGTGGCGCGTCGCTTTTCCAATGGGCCGACAGGCGCACCAGTTCATCCACCCAAGCCTCCAAACCCATTTGTGCCGATGCGGTCGGCGGCGGCGCCAGCTCGAAATACCGCGCGGCCCAGTACGCCAGCCCGTGCGCCAGTTCGCCGACGTGGCCTGACTCGTACGCGTGTGCAGTGCGCAGCAGGCCGTGGAACGCCGCCGCGCCGATGCCGGGCATCAGGTGCGGCACGACATGCCGCAACACGGTCGGAGCGTCGTCACGGCACAAGGCCTCGGCAAAGGTCGACTGCAGCGCAGCGAGTGACGCGAGTCGGCCTCGATGCGCCAACCAATCGGCCAGAGGCGGTGGCGCCGCGGCGGCTGGCGCCAGCGGCTCGAAGCGCACGGCGTAGGCGTCGAAGAAGCCGCGCAGCCGTTGCGCGTCGGCCCCAAGCCGGTCGAGTGCATGCAATGCCATCGG
The DNA here is from genome assembly GCA_031363645.1 of Rhizobacter sp. Classification (GTDB taxonomy): domain Bacteria; phylum Pseudomonadota; class Gammaproteobacteria; order Burkholderiales; family Burkholderiaceae_C; genus LMDS01. The sequence goes on from JANLUW010000294.1 coordinate 7,275, forward strand.
GAGGTGGTTGGTCAGGCCGCTCGCGTACTCGGCCGGCAGCGTCAGGTTGTCGTCGAGCAGGCGGTGCAGTGTTTCGGTTCGGGTCTCGAAGATCGGCATGTCGACTCCCGGAAGATTCAAAGACCACGATGCTGAGACTTCAAGTAAGGTTGAAGTCAAGCCCACCCCACCGAAAATCATCGACGACCGAAGAGCCACTTTCCATCGCCGCTTTGGCACGCCCGCGCGACCAGTTGGCCTCATGCATCGGCTGTGGTTGCCTCTCGCTCACGCGTTGCAAGCTCTTCAACGCCGGCGATGCCGCAGGGCGGCGTGGCGCCGGGCCGCGCTGCCCGATGGGTGACCGGCCGCCTTCGACAGCCAAGCCGGTAGCCGCATCGGCGAGCAAGTCCGCGGCGCGCGCCGCGGGGAGATGACTCGCTGCGGGTCTCAGGCCCCCAGCCCCGCTGGCCCGGTTTGCCGCACGCCACCTTTATCAGCAGCTCGATCAGCAGCGCGCGCCGGTCTCCGGCTACGCCGCGCTTTTGCGCGCTGCGCCGAGGTAGGTGTCGATCACACGCGGGTCTCGGGCGAGTTCGTCGGCGGGGCCTTCGAGCGCGATCTCGCCCATCTCGAGCACGTAGCCGTGGTCGGCGACTTCGAGCGCGGCGCGGGCGTTTTGCTCGACCAGCAGGATCGTCACGCCGGTCGCGCGCAGGCCGTCGATGATGCGGAAGATTTCTTTCACGACGAGTGGCGCGAGGCCGAGGCTGGGCTCGTCGAGCATCAGCAGGCGCGGCTTGCTCATCAGCGCGCGCCCGATCGCGAGCATCTGCCGCTCGCCGCCCGAGAGCGTGCCGGCGAGCTGCGCGCGGCGCTCCTTCAGGCGCGGAAACAGCGCGAACACTTCTTCGATCGCCTGCGTGCTGTCTTTGTGGCCGAGGCGAACCTGGCGGTAGGCGCCGAGCAGCAGGTTGTCAACGACCGCCATCGTGCCGAACAGCGCGCGCGTTTCGGGCACGAGCGCGATGCCCTGCATCACGCGTTCTTCCAACGTGTCGAGCGCGATCGATTTGCCCTGGTAGCGGATCCGGCCACGCGCGGGCAGCACGCCCATCAGCGCGTTCAGCAAGGTCGACTTGCCGGCGCCGTTCGGCCCGATCACGGTGACCACGCTGCCGGCCTTGGCCTTCAGGTTCAACCCGTGCAGCACCTCGGCGCGGCCGTAGCCGGCATGCAAGCTTCCGACGTCGAGAAGCAATTCGGTTGTCATGGCCTCAATGCTCCGTACCCAAATACGCCGCCCGAACCGCCGGGCTGGCTTGCACTTCTTCGGGCGTGCCTTCGATCAGCTTGGTGCCGAACTCCATCACGACGATGCGGTCGACGAGGCCCATCACCAGGTCCATGTCGTGCTCGACGAGCAGGATGCTCAAGCCCTCGCGGCGCAACTGGCGCAGCACATCGGCGAGCGCTTGTTTCTCCTTGAAGCGCAAGCCGGCGGCGGGCTCGTCGAGCAGCAGCAGCGTGGGGTCGGCGCACAGTGCGCGGGCGATTTCCATCAGGCGCTGCGGCCCGAGCGCGAGGTTGCCGGCGAGCTCGTGCATGGCGCTCGCCATGCCGATGCGGCGCAACTGTTTCTCGGCCTCCTTGAACAGCTGGCGTTCCTCGGCCCGATCGAGCCGCAGCATCGCCGCGCCCACGCCGCACGAGCCCCGCAGGTGCGCGCCGAGGGCCACGTTCTCGAGCACCGTCATGCCGGCGATCATCTTGACGTGCTGGAAGGTGCGCGAAACACCGCGCTCGGCGATCCGCCGCGATGGCAGCGAATCGATGCGCCGGCCGAGCAAGGTGACCGAGCCGCGCGTGATGGGCAGCACGCCGGTCACGAGGTTGAAGGTGGTCGACTTGCCGGCGCCGTTCGGCCCGATCAGGCCGAGGATTTCGCCGGCACGCACCTGAAAGCTCACGTCGTTGACGGCCACCAGCCCGCCGAACTCCTTGCGCGCATCTTTGACGTCGAGCACGACCTCGCCGTGCGGTGGCCGCGCGCGCTCGGGCAGCGCGGGCGCATCGGCCCAGTCGACCTTGCGTCCCAGCCTCGGCAATCGCGCTTCGATGAAGGCCCAGATGCCGTCGCGCGCGAACTGCAGCACGAGCACCAGCAAAATGCCGAACACGATGATTTCGTAGTTGCCGCTGCCACCGAGCAACCGGGGCAGCCAGACCTGCAGTTGGTCTTCGAGCACTTTCACCACGGCGGCGCCCATCAGCGCCCCCCACACGTGGCCGACCCCGCCGATCACCGCCATGAACAAATACTCGATGCCCATCTTCAACCCGAAGGGCGACGGGTTCACGGTGCGCTGGAAGTGCGCGAACAACCAGCCCGAGATGCTCGCGAGCATGGCCGCGAGCACGAAGGCCATCACCTTGGTGCGGAAGGTGTCGACGCCCATCGCCTCGGCCATCGCCCGCCCGCCCTTGACGGCACGCAGCGCGCGGCCGGTGCGCGAATCGAGCAGGTTGTTCGCCGCGAGTGCGGCCGCCACGACGATCGCCCAGAGCAAGTAGAAAAAACTGCGACCGGTGTTGAGCTCGGTGCCGAAAAACTTCAGCGCCGGCACGCCGAGCAGGCCGTCGTATTTGCCGAGCGCGTCGATGTTGCCGAGCAGGTAGTAGAGCGACAGGCCCCACGCGATCGTCGCGAGCGGCAGGTAGTGGCCCGACATGCGCAACGTGATCCAGCCGAGCACCAGCGCCGCGACCGCCGTGAACGCGAGGCCGATCCAGACCGTGAGCCACGGTGAGACACCGTGCGTGAGCGTGAGGTAGGCGGCCGTGTAGGCACCGAGCCCCACGAACGCCGCCTGCCCGAACGACGTCAGCCCGGCCACACCGGTCAGCAGCACCAGGCCGATCACGACCAGCGCATACAGACCGATGTAATTCGCCTGCGTGATCCAGAACTCGGGCACAGGCAACTGCGGCAGCGCGGCCAGCAGCAGGATGAAAGCGATGAGGGAGAGGCGGCGCGAGGTCATCCTTCTTCCTCGTCATCGTGGCCATGCTGGAACGAGCGCCACAGCAGCACCGGGATAATCACGGTGAAGACGATCACCTCTTTGAACGCGCTCGCGTAGAACGAGCCGAAGCTCTCTAGCAGACCGACGAACAGCGCGCCGATCGCGGCGGCCGGGTAGCTCGCGAGGCCGCCGAAGATCGCGGCGACGAAGCCTTTCAAGCCGATCAGGAAACCCGAGTCGTAGAACAGCGTGGTCGTCGGCCCGATCAGCAAACCCGAGAGCGCGCCCATGAACGCGGCGAGGCCGAAGCTGAGCCGCCCGGCGCCGATGGTCGAGATGCCCATCAGGCGCGCGCCGAGGCGGTTCACCGCGGTCGCGCGCAACGCTTTGCCGCGCAACGTGCGCTCGAAGAAAAGGTACAGCGACAGGATCAACGCGATCGACACCATGAAGATGATCGCGGCCTGACCCGACAGGGTGAGTGCACCGGCCGAGAAGCGCGCGTCCCAGAAACTCGGGTTGCGAAAGCCCTCGGCACCGAAGAACACCAGCCCCAAACCCGTCAGCGCGAAATGCGTGCCGACCGAGACGATCAGCAACACCAGCACGGTTGCATCGGCCACTTTCTCGTACGCGAGTCGATAGACCAGCGGGCCGAGCGGCGTGACGATCGCGAGCGTGAGCAGGCTCTGGAACAGCAATGGCAACTTAAGCGGCGCCGCCCACCACGTGACCGAAGCGACGATCACCGGTGCGACCAGCCAGCGCCCCGCCTTGATCGATGCGGCACCGGCCGGCACGCCGCGCTTGAGGCCGGCCACGAGATCGAGCCCGGCCGCGATCGCGCCCATCGCGAGCAGCAACCACACCGTGCCGGGCACCTTGCCCATCTGCAGCAGCGCCAGCGTCAGTGCACCGTAGGCGACGAACTCGCCCTGCGGGAGAAAGATCGCGCGGGTTATCGCGAACACCAGCACCAGGGCCAGCCCGACCAGCGCGTAGATCGCGCCGTTGGTGGCGCCGTCGAGCATCAGGATGCTGGCAATCGAGAAGTCCATGGGCGCGAATTATCAGCGCGGCGCGACGGCTTTCCAGTCGCTGTCGACGATCGTTGGCCGCACGCCGGTCTCGGTCGTCGTTGGCCGGGGCAACACCAAACGCCATCGCTTGCGATGCCAAAGCCCAACGCCTGGATCGACCTGTCGGGCTGGCGCCCCGAATACTTTGCACCGCCGCTTGTGCAGGACGCGAACACGCAGCTCGATGACCGCACCCCGTTCGGCAGCGACCGCCGGCTGATGAGGCTCGACCGTTGGAAAAAGACGCTTCGGTGACCGGCTTCGAGGACCCGGCGCGCCTGCCGATCCTCACGCAAAAGCGAAGCGGCTGCGCCACCCGACGTGATGCACGGTTCGACCCGAAAGGCATCGTAGACTCGCGAGCCGCAGCGCCCTGCGAGTCGACCGCCCGCACCACGATGCCCCCTGAAATGTCCCGGAAGGCCCCCCCCGCCTCGGTCGCCCGATCGAGTCCCGCCGGGAGCCGGCGCCTGCAGATGGCCGACATCGCGCGGCTGGCCGGCGTCTCGGTCGCGACCGTGTCGCGTGCGCTCAACGGCAGCCCGTTGATCAGCATCGAAACGCGTGAACGCGTCGAAGAGCTGGCGCGCTCGCTCGACTACTCGATCAACGCCAGCGCGCAGAACTTGCGGCTCAAACAGAACCGCACGATCGCGGTCGTGATCCCGTACGACAAGGTCTCGCGCCAGCATGTGTCCGACCCGTTTTTTCTCGCGATGCTCGGCAGCCTGGCCGATGCGATCACCGAGCGCGGCTTCGACATGCTGCTGTCGCGCGTCGACGCCGAAAGCCTCGACTCGGCGGCGCGCGTCATCAACTCCGGCGTCGCGATCGGCGTGATCCTGATCGGCCAGTGGCGTCACCACGACCAGCTCAACCAGATGGCCGCGCGGCGCGTGCCGATCGTCGTGTGGGGCACGCAGATGGCGCAGCAGTTGTACTGCACCGTCGGCGGCGACAACGTGGCCGGTGGCGCGCTCGCCACGCAGCACCTGCTCGACCGCGGCTGCCGCCGCATCGTGTTCGTCGGCGACCCGGCGTTGCCCGAGGTCGCGCACCGCCACCGCGGCCATGTGGAGCGGCTGCAGGCGGCCGGGCTCAAGCCGAACGCGAAGCTGCTGGTGAAGGTGCCGTTCGATGCCGACCAGGCGCGCGCGGGCATCACCCGCTTGTGCGAACAGGGCGTCGCGTTCGACGCCGTGTTCGCGTGCAGCGACGTGCTCGCCACCGCGGCGCTGCAGGTGCTGCACCAGTTCGGTCGCACGGTGCCCGGTGAGGTGGCGGTTGTCGGCTACGACGACATCGCGTGGGCCAGCCACGCGAACCCGCCGCTGACGACGGTGCGCCAGCCGATCGTGCGCGCCGGCGTCGAACTGGTCGACGCGCTGCTCGCGACGATCGCCGGAGAAAGCGTCGCGCCGCGCACGCTGCCGGTCGAGCTCGTCGTGCGGGACAGCACCGAACGCTGACCGTCGATTGCGTTGCACGCCCGCATCGCCGGGTAAAAACCCCGACGTGCAAACGATTGCACGAACTCCTGCCGATCTTTACAGTCGCCGACGTGCCGGGTTGCGAATCGCCCCGTTCCGGCCGCGCCGACGGCACCCGCATCGCCGGCGCCGAGGAGGGCTGAAGGTCAGACCCAAAACGAGATCACGGAGACACCCATGAACCGCAAACCGATCCCGACCCGAATCGCCTTGGCCGCCGCGCTCGCGCTGATGCCGATCGGCCACGCGCTGGCGCAAGCCGCGCCTGCACCGGCGGCCTCCGCCGCCAACGCGAGCCCGTCGAACGACGGCCTCCAGCTCGACAGCGTCACCGTGACCGGCAGCTCGACCGGGGGCACGAAGATGCGCTCCAGCGTCTCGGTCAGCACGCTCGAAGGCGACGGCATCGTCGCGGCCACCGCAGCCAGCGCGACCGAGGTGCTGCGCTCGGTGCCGGGGCTGCGCTCGGAGTCGAGCGGCGGCGAGAGCAACGCCAACGTCGGCGTGCGCGGCATCCCGATTTCGGCCGGCGGCGCGCGCTATATCCAGTTCCAGGAAGACGGCCTGCCGATCCTGCAATTCGGTGACATCGCCTTTGCCACGCCCGACACCTGGCTGCGCATCGATTCGAGCCTCGACCGCCTCGAAGTGCTGCGCGGCGGCTCGGCCTCCACGCTTGCCACCGGCGCGCCCGGCGGCATCATCAACTTCATCAGCAAGACCGGCGCGGAGCAAGGCGGCAGCATCGCGCTGAGCAAGGGCGTGGGCTTCGACCAGACCCGTGTCGACATGGGCTACGGCGGCCGGCTCGCGCCGAAGACGCGCTTCTGGGTCGGCGGCTTCTACCGCACCGGCGACGGTGGCCGCCCGGGCGCCGACGGCACCGAAAAAGGCGGCCAGATCCGCGGCAACATCACGCAGGAACTCGACAACGGCTTCGTGCGCCTGAGCTTCAAGCACCTCGACGACCACACGCCCACCTTCTTGCCCACGCCGGTGCGTTTCGTCAACGGCAAGATCGAAACGATCGACGGCATCGACCCGCGCAAGGCCGCGTTCTACAACGCCGGTTACCCGCTCGACAGCACGCTCAAACTCAACAACGGCCGCGCGCTCTCGAATATTCGCGACGGCCTCGGCGCGAAGACCGATGCGTTCGGTGCCGAAGCCGACTTCGAGATCGGCAACGGCTTTCGGCTGCAGAACAACTTCCGCTGGAGCAAGAACACTGGCCGCTTCATCGGCATCTTCCCGGGTGACGACGTGGCCGCGGCGCCGGCCGGCACCACGCTCGCCAACGGCGGCGGCGCCTACACCGGCAACAAGTTCACTGCGGTCGTCTTCAACACCAAGATCGACGATGCCGGACTGGTCGCGAACGACCTGAAACTCTCGAAGACCTTCGCACTCGGCGAGGGCACGAAGCTGAGTGCGACCGGCGGCTTGTACGCCTCGTCGCAAAAGCTCGATCTCACCTGGAACTTCAACCAGTACGCGGTCTCGGCTTCGGGCGAAAACGCCCAGCTGCTGAACGTGCCCGGCACCGTGAACGGTGCGCCGGGCTTCGGCGGCTGCTGCTCGAACTCACAGGAGTCGACCTACAAGACCGCCGCGCCGTATGTGATCGTCGGTTTCGAGTCGGGTGCGCTGACTGCCGACGCCAGCGTGCGCCGCGACATGAACAGCGCAACAGGCCTGTACTACCAGTCGAGCGGCGGCAACTTCTACAACGTCGCCAAGCCCAACATCATCGACTACAGCTTCGGCCGCACCTCGTACACGCTCGGCGCGAACTACCAGCTCAACAAGGACCTCGCGGTGTTCGGCCGCTACAGCGACGGCGCCGCGTACAACGCCGACCGCATCACCTTTTTCAACGCGCCGGGCCTGGTCAACGGCAGCAGCCCGAAGATCCCGGTCAACGAGGTGCGCCAGGTCGAAGGTGGCGTGAAGTGGCGCAGCAATGGCTTGAGCGTGTTCGCGACGCTGTTCGCGGCGCGCACCGACGAGGTCAACGTCGACGTCACCTCGTCGCCCGTCAAGGTCACGACCAACAAGTACGACTCGAAGGGCCTCGAGCTCGAGATGGCTTACCGCACCGGCACGTTCGGCATCGCCGGCGGCGCGACCTACACGCACGCGAAAGTCACCGAGTCGAGCAACGCCGCGCTCGTCGGCACGACGCCGAAGCGCCAGGCGCGGCTGGTCTACCAGCTCACGCCCACGCTGGCGCTTGGCAGCGCGACGCTCGGCGCGAGCATCGTCGGCACGACCTCGTCGAAGGACGACTCACCCGCCGGCCCGGTGACCGCCACGTTGCCAGGCTTCGTCGCGGTGAACGCGTTCGCGAGTTACGCGTTCACCCCGCAGGCGACGATCGGCCTCTCGGTCAACAACCTGTTCGACACGATCGGCTACACCGAGAGCAACGACGGCCGCGGCGCGGCGCGCTCGATCAACGGGCGCACCGCCAAGGTCTCGTTGAAATACAACTTCTGACCTCGCAGAGACGCAGAAGGAAAGAGAGGCTCCAATGAACCCGACGTTCAAACCGCATCTGTCGATCTGGCAGATCGTCAACATGAACGTCGGGTTCTTCGGAATCCAGTTCAGCTTCGGCCTGCAGCAGGCCAACATGAGTCCGATCTACAAGTACCTCGGTGCCGACGAAGGCACGCTGCCGTTGCTCTGGCTCGC
>JANLUW010000303.1:0-4338 GCA_031363645.1 Rhizobacter sp.
GGTCATGTTCCAGCACATTTTCTGGTTCTTCGGCCACCCCGAGGTCTACATCATGATCTTGCCGGCGTTCGGCATCGTCAGCCAAGTGGTGCCGGCCTTTGCCCGCAAACGCCTGTTTGGTTACGCCTCGATGGTGTATGCCACGTCGTCCATCGCCATTTTGAGTTTCATCGAGTGGGCGCACCACATGTTCACCACCGGCATGCCGGTGACCGGCCAGCTCTTCTTCATGTACGCCACCATGTTGATTGCGGTGCCCACGGCCGTGAAAATCTTCAACTGGATCGCCACCATGTGGCAAGGCTCCATGACGTTTGAAACGCCGATGTTGTTCGCCGTCGGCTTCATTTTTGTGTTCACCATGGGCGGCTTCACCGGTTTGATTCTGGCCATGGCGCCGATTGACATCCAGCTGCAAGACACCTATTACGTGGTGGCGCATTTCCACTACGTGCTGGTGGCCGGCTCGCTCTATGCGATGTTCGGCGGCGTCTACTACTGGGGCCCGAAGTGGACAGGCGTGATGTACAGCGAGACGCGCGGCAAGATCCATTTCTGGGGCTCGCTGATCTTCTTCAACGTGACCTTCTTCCCGATGCACTTCCTCGGTTTGGCAGGCATGCCGCGCCGCTACGCCGACTACCCGATGCAGTTCACCGACTTCAACCAGATCGCGACGATCGGTGCGTTCGGTTTCGGGCTGATGCAGGTCTATTTCCTGGTTTTCGTGGTCATCCCGATGATGCGCGGCAAGGGCGCCCCGGCACCGCAGCAACCGTGGGAAGGCGCCGAGGGCCTCGAGTGGGAAATCCCGTCGCCGGCGCCGTTCCATACATTCGAGACGCCGCCGCTGCTGAACAACGCCGGCACCAAGATCGTCGGTTCCAAGGTGCCGCCTCACATCGACACCTCGGGCCTCGGCGTGCCGGCATGACGCCCGAGCAGAAGAAATCCAATACGCGGCTGGCGGTGATCCTGGCTTCGATCGCGATCGTCTTTTTCATCGGGTTCATCGCCAAGAGCGCGTTGTTCCGCTAACCCGATGCTGCCTGCCGTTGCGCGTGCCCGCGCCCTCGTCGCCGACAACCGTCGGATGGTGGGCAAGCTCGTGGTCGTCACGGCGTGCATGTTCGCGTTCGGCTACGCGTTGGTGCCGATCTACCGCACGATCTGCGATGCGCTCGGCGTCAACGTGCTGTCGCGTTCGGAATTGCGCAGCTCGGCCGCAGGCACTTCGCGCGAGGCGGGCAACACGCAGGTCGACGCGAGCCGCACCATCACCGTCGAGTTCGATGCGAACGCTCGCGGCCCGTGGGATTTCAAGCCCGCACAAGCCTCGATCGATGTGCACCCGGGTCAGGTGGCGACGGTGATGTACGAGTTCCGCAATCGTCAGAACCGCACGATGGCGGCCCAAGCGATTCCCAGCTACGCGCCCAACGTGGCGATGGGGCACTTCAAGAAGATCGAGTGCTTCTGCTTCACCGAGCACCTGCTCAAGCCGGGCGAATCGAAGCAGTGGCCGGTGACGTTCGTCATCGATTCGAGGTTGCCGAAAGACGTGCGCACGATCACGCTCTCGTACACCTTCTTCGAGGTCGGCGGCAAGGTGCCGCCGGAGCCCGCATGACGATCTCTCCGGTTCGTCGCAAAGCCTCCGTCTGGCGCACGTTGCAGGCGGTCGGCTGGTCGTTCTTCGGTGTTCGCAAGTCGAAAGACCTCGAGCGCGACGCCGTTGAGCTCAACCCGCTGCACGTCGTCATCGCCGGCGTCGCCGTGGCGGCACTTTTCGTCGTGGCGCTCATCGTGCTCGTGAAGTGGGTCATCGCGAGCGGCGTGGCGAGCTGATGCATTCATCGATATTTCAGGAATACGCAGGAGAACTCCCATGTCGGCAGTGACGACGACGCAGCCGGGCGCGCAGCCCTATTACTTCGTACCCGCGCCCTCGCGCCATCCGGTGATGGCTGCCATCGGCCTGCTGTTCGTGATCTTCGGCGCCAGTCAGTGGATCAATGGCGCCCCTTGGGCCGCCTGGGTCATGGTCGCGGGCTTCGCGGTCTGGATCTTCACGCTGCAGCGCTGGTTTCGCGATGCGATCGGCGAGAGCGAAAGCGGCTTGTATGGCGCCCGCATCGACGTTTCGTACCGCTGGAGCATGAGCTGGTTCATCTTCTCCGAAGTGATGTTCTTCGGCGCCTTCTTCGGCGCGCTGTATTGGGCGCGCGTCCATGCGCTGCCGAGTCTGGGCGACCTGGAGAACGCGGTGCTCTGGCCAGACTTCAAGGCCGTGTGGCCGAGCTCCGGTGTGGGCTACACCGGCTCGCCGGCCAACACGATCGAGCCTTTCGCGACCATGGGCCCGTGGCCGATCCCGACGATCAACACCGCGATCCTGCTCACCTCCGGTGTCACGGTGACGATCGCACACCACGCGCTCATCGCCAACCACCGCGCCCGGGCAATCGTCTTCATGTGGATCACGGTGCTGCTCGGCATCACCTTTCTGGGCTTTCAGGGTTACGAGTACTCGCACGCATACAGCGAGCTCAACCTGAAGCTCAGTTCGGGCGCCTACGGCTCGACCTTCTACATGCTCACGGGCTTCCATGGCTTCCACGTATTCGTGGGCATGCTGTTGCTGCTGTTCATCACCATCCGCATCTTGCAGGGCCAGTTCACGCCCGATCGCCACTTCGGTTTCGAAGGCGCGGCCTGGTACTGGCACTTCGTCGACGTGGTGTGGCTCGGCCTTTACATCGTCGTCTATTGGCTATGACGCTGGCTGATGGCGCCTCACGGGTACGTGCGCTGCCAAGGTGGCGCGGCCTACTCTAGGGCGGGCCGGCGGCCGGCCTGGCTGCGCCTCACGTCGCCGTCAGATCACTGCTTGAGGGGCACGCCGGTCGGGTGGATCCAGCCGAGGTGCCAGGCCATCAGGATGGCGATGAAGAGTACGACCGAGACGGCGATGCGCACGGCTAGCGCGCGCATCATGTCGCCGCCCTTCGAGCTGCCGCCGCGACCGCCACGCACCATGTAGACGCCGGCAAGGGCGAGGGCTCCGAAGATGGCCGAGAAGGCCAGCCCGACGAAAAGGACTTTCATGCGCGATTATCAGCGTGGCTTCGTCGTGCTGCTGGCAGCGCTGACGAGCATCGCGCTTACAGCGCGGCTCGGCTTCTGGCAGCTCGACCGCGCGTCACAGAAAGTCGCGATGCAGACGGCACTCGCATCGCGTGCACAACTTCCCGTGCTCTACGCGGAGGCTCTCGCACGCACGTCTGCAGCAGCCGACGGGCAGCAATACCGCCGGGTAGACGTCGCGGGTCGATGGCTGCCCGAACGCACGGTCTTCCTAGACAACCGGCAGATGGACGGCCGGGTCGGATTCTTCGTCGTCACGCCGCTGCTGATCGAAGGCAGCGCCGACGCGGTGCTGGTGCAGCGTGGCTGGGTGCCGAGGCACTTCGACGATCGCACCGCGTTGCCGGCGATCCCATCGGCGCCCGGTCGTGTCGAGGTGGTTGGAAGCGTCGCCCCGCCGCCATCGCGGATTTACCAGTTCGAAGGCGCGGCGAGTGGGCCGATCCGGCAAAATCTTGATTTGGCCGCGTTCGCCCGCGAGACCGGTCTGGAATTGCTGCCGCTCTCTGTCCAGCAGCACGACACGCCCGGCACCCCGAGAGACACTCTTCTGCGCGACTGGCCGCCGCCCGCGAGCGACGTCCAGAAGCACTACGGCTACGCCTTCCAGTGGTTCGCCATCGCGATCGGCATTGCCGCCCTCCATGTCTGGTATCGACACATCCGCCCCCGCCGCCAACGCCCGGTCGCCTGACCCGGACGTTCTGGTGAACTTCAGCGTGCACGCACTGCCCGAGCCGCAGCGCGCGGGGGCGGCGCGTCGCACCGCACGCGGCCGTCGGCTGATGCTGATCGTGCTGCTGGTATGCGTGGCACCGGTCGTCGCGTCGTACCTGACCTACTTCTTCATCCGCCCGCAAGGCCGCACGAACTACAGCGACCTGATCTCGCCCACGCGTCCAGTGCCGACCGCATTGGCTCTGAAGGATCTGCGAGGGGGCGCCATTGCGCCGGCATCGTTGCGCGGGCAATGGCTTCTCGTCGTGGTCTCGCACGGCGCCTGCGATGCGCGTTGCGAGCGGCTGTTGTGGCTGCAGCGCCAGCTGCACGAGACGCTGGGCAAGGAGAAGGAGCGTGTCGACAAACTGTGGCTGGTCGACGATGCCGTGATGCCCCGCCGCGAGACGCTCGCTGCCGCGATTGCCGCACCGCCGCAAGGTGCGTCGGCGGCCGCCGCGGTGGCCGGCTTCG
>JANLUW010000305.1:0-11395 GCA_031363645.1 Rhizobacter sp.
CGCGGGCACACCGTCCATGATCGAACTCGATCACAACGCCCTCTTCTTCGCGCTGAAGAAAGAAGCGTTCCACTCGTCGATTCTCGAGATGGATCTGGCCGGCAAGAGCGAGCAAGTGCTGTTGCGCGACTACCAGATGCATCCGTTTCGACCGATCGTGCTGCACATCGACTTTCAGCGGGTCGACGCCACCACCAAAATCGTCAAGAAGGTGCCGCTGCACTTCATCAACGAAGAGAACTCGCCGGCCGTCAAGACCGATGCGTCAATCGTCAATCACGTCATCAACGAGCTGCGCATCTCATGCCTGGCTTCGCAGCTGCCCGAGTTCCTAACGATCGATCTGGGTGAGCTGACGAAGGGCCAGACCCTGCACGTCAACGACATCAAGCTGCCCGCCGGCATCAAGGTGATGACGCAAGGCAAGCCGAACCCGGTGATCGTCTCGGTTGTCGCGCAAGCCGCCGAAGAAGAAGTGATCGCTGCACCGGTGGTCGCGGCTCCGGCCGACAAGGCCAAGGCCAAGAAGACCGAGAAGCAGAACAAGAAATAATCCTACCGAGCCCCTCGCCCGACGGGTACGTCGAGCGATCCCCCGCGGGGATGCGGCCCTGCCCATCCACCCGCATGGGTGATACGAAGCCCCACCTCGGTGGGGTTTTTTTTCGCCTCCCTCCTTCGATAATTCACACCATCATGATTCGACTCTTTGTCGGCCTCGGCAACCCGGGCCCCGCTTACGCAGACACCCGGCACAACGCGGGTTTCTGGTTCATCGACGCGCTGGCGCGCGAACTGAAAACGACGCTAGCGCCGGAACGCAACTATTTCGGCCTCGTCGCGCGCGTGAACCTGCGCGAAGGCTCGGTCTGGCTGCTGGAGCCAATGACCTTCATGAATCTGTCGGGCAAGTCGGTCGGCGCCCTCGCCCGCTTCTTCAAAATAGCACCCAGCGAGATTTTGGTTGCGCACGACGAGCTCGATCTGATGCCCGACCAGGTCAAGATAAAACTCGGCGGCAGCCACGCCGGCCACAACGGCCTGAAAGACATTCAGGCCGCGCTCGGCAGCGCCGACTTCTGGCGCTTGCGCCTGGGCATCGGCCACCCGGGCGTGAAGGCCGAGGTGGTCGACTACGTGCTGCACAAGCCGCTCGCCGAGCAGCGCGAGGCGATCGGCAAAGGCATCGCGCAAGGCGTGTCCGCGCTCGACCTGCTGATCGAGGGCGACATGGAACGCGCCTTGATGAAAGTGCATGCCAGGCCGCCCCGGCCGAAGCCACCGAAGCCACCCCAGCCACTGAAGCCCCTTGATCCCGATGACCTGAAGGACTGACCACCATGAAGCTGATCGTCGCCACCTTGCTCACCGTCACCGCCATATCTGCGGCCCAAGCGCAAACCGTTTTCCGCTGCGGCAACGCCTATTCGCAATCAGCCTGCCCTGAGGGCAAGTTGGTCGAGGTCAGCGATGCACGCAGTGCGGCGCAGCAAGCCGAAGCGCGTCGCGTGGTCGGTGACGAGCGGCGCCTCGCGGCCGAAATGCGCCGCGATCGGCTGGCCGACGAGCGTGCGGTCCGGCCCGGCGGGGCGGCGAGCTTGAGCGGCTATGCGCCGCCGAAAGTGGCGATCGTCACGCCAGAACGTCACCACAAAAAACGGCACGCCAATGCGAGCACACTGCCGACCACCGATTTCGTCGCCTTCGACCCGAGCAGCCGCAAGCGCCGCAACGATTGACGATCAACCGCCCGGCACCCTCGCCGTAGCCTGCAGCCGCCGGTACTTCTGCCAAAGCGTCTCGTTCGATTCGACGTGCGCCGAGTTGATCGGGATGCAGTCGACCGGGCAAACCTGCACACACTGCGGCTCGTCGAAATGGCCGATGCACTCGGTGCATTTGGTCGGGTCGATCTCGTAGAAGTCCACGCCCATCGAGATCGCCTGGTTCGGACACTCGGGCTCGCACACATCGCAGTTGATGCATTCGTCGGTAATGAGCAACGCCATGGAAAATTCGATCAAGCCTCGGGAGTTTTTACCCGCTGATGCAGGCGACTGAGCACTGAGGGTGACACGAACTTGGAGACATCACCGCCCAAGGTGGCAATCTCGCGCACGAAGGTGCCGGAGACGAATTGAAAGCGATCGCCGGGCGTCAGGAACATGGTTTCCACGTCGGGCATCAGCTGGCGGTTCATGCCGGCCATCTGGAACTCATACTCGAAATCGCTGACCGCGCGCAGCCCGCGCACCACGACCTTGCCGCCGTTGCTGACGACGAAATCGCGCAGCAGCCCGCGAAACGCTATCACCTCGACGTTCTGGTACTGCGCCGCGAGTTCAGTCGCGATGTCGAGCCGCTCGGCAATCGTGAACATCGTGCGCTTGTGGTGCCCCGCGGCCACGGCGACGATCAACCGCTCGAACAGCCGGCTGGCGCGTCGCATCAGGTCTTCGTGGCCCAAGGTCATCGGGTCGAACGTGCCTGGGTAAACGGCGGTGAGTTTTGTCACGGAGGTCAAAACGTGCTCCCGGCGGTTGATTTCGGCCGCAGTGTAGCCGCGGGGCTCGCTCACAACGGGTCGACCCGCTGCAGCAGATGAAAGTGCACGGCACCCGCCCGGCTTTGACGATGCAGCTTGAAGCCGACCGGCGGCGCCACGGCCTCGCCCGCCTCGACATAGACGAAGCCTTGCGGCACGACGAGCCGCTGCGCGAGCGCCAGCGCCGGCTCGACCAGCTTCGCATCGAACGGCGGATCGATGAAGACGAGCTCGAACGATTCGTCCGGGCAGCGCGCCATCCACGCCATCGCGTCGGTGGTTTCGATGCGCAACTGGGCGGCGTTCAGCCGTTGCTTCGATTCGCTCAACGCGAGCGCGAGGCGGCGATCGCGCTCGATCAAAACAACCTGATCGGCACCACGCGACGCCGCTTCGAAGCCGAGCGCGCCCGAGCCGGCAAAGGCATCGAGGCAGCGCCATCCGGCGAGGTCTTGCCCGAGCCAGTTAAACAAGGTCACGCGAACGCGATCAGGCGTGGGTCGCAAGCCCGGCGCATCGGCGACCGGCAACTTGCTGCGCTTCCATTGCCCACCGATCAGTCGCACCTCGCTGCGCCGCACGATCCCCGTCATGAGCGAACCGGAATGCCGTCGCGCGCCAGCAGTGCCTTCGCCTGGCCGACCGTGAATTCGCCGTAGTGAAAGATGCTCGCGGCCAGCACCGCATCGGCGCCGCCGATGCGAATGCCTTCTGACAAATGCTCCAGCGCACCGACACCACCCGAGGCGATCACCGGCACGCTGACCGCATCGCTCACGGCCCGCGTCAGCGCGAGGTCGAAGCCACTCTTGGTGCCGTCGCGGTCCATGCTGGTGAGCAGGATCTCGCCGGCGCCTTGTCGCGTCATCTCGCGCGCCCAGTCGACCGCATCGAGCCCGGTGTTCTTGCGGCCGCCGTGGGTGTAGACATCCCAGCCCGAGCCGTCGACGCGACGCTTGGCAAAAGGATCGGAATCGACGCGACGCTTCGCATCAATGGCGACAACGATGCACTGCGCGCCGTACTTGCGCGAGGCATCGGCGATCACCTGCGGATTCGCCACCGCGGCCGAGTTGAAGCTAACCTTGTCGGCACCGGCGTTGAGCAGGCGGCGCACGTCGGCGACCGTGCGCACGCCGCCGCCGACTGTCAGCGGGATGAACACCTGGGAGGCCACCGCCTCGATGATGTGCAGGATCAGGTCGCGGTCGTCGCTGGTCGCGGTGATGTCGAGGAAAGTGAGTTCGTCGGCACCTTGGTCGTTGTAGCGCGCGGCGATTTCGACCGGGTCACCGGCGTCGCGCAGTTCGACGAAGTTGACGCCCTTGACGACACGGCCGCCGGTCACATCGAGGCACGGGATGATGCGTTTCGCAAGCATGTCAGTGGTTGCCTCGTGGACCTTCAAGCATGTCAGTAGTTGCCTCGTGGCCCGTCGAACATCCGGCTCAGGCACCGTTGAGTTCGTCGGCACGCGCCTGCGCGGCCGCGAAATCAAGGTCACCGGTGTAGATTGCACGGCCGCAAATCACACCTTCGACGCCTTGGTCTTCGACCGCGCAGAGCTTGTCGATGTCGGCCAGGTTGCTCAAGCCGCCCGAGGCGATCACGGGGATCGTCAGCGCCTGCGCCAGCTTCACGGTGGCCTCGATGTTGATCCCGCTGAGCATGCCGTCGCGGCCGATGTCGGTGTAGATCACGCCTTCGACGCCGTAGTCCTGAAACTTCTTCGCCAGGTCGACGACTTCGTGACCGGTCAACTTGCTCCAGCCGTCGGTTGCGACCTTGCCGTCTTTCGCGTCGAGGCCGACGATGATGTGGCCGCCGAAGGCCGAACACGCATCGCGCAGAAAGCCGGGATTCTTGACCGCCGCCGTGCCGATGATGATGAACGAGAGGCCGTCGTCGAGGTAACGCTCGATCGTGTCGAGGTCGCGGATGCCGCCGCCGAGTTGCACCGGAATTTCTTCACCGACTTCGGCCAGGATCGCCTTGATCGCCGCCTCGTTGACCGGCTTGCCGGCGAACGCGCCGTTCAGGTCGACGAGGTGCAGGCGGCGTGCCCCGGCATCGACCCAACGCCGCGCCATTTGCGCGGGGTCTTCGCTGAAGGTGGTGGAGTCGTTCATGTCGCCCTGTTTGAGGCGGACACAGTGACCGTCTTTCAGGTCGATCGCAGGAATCAGCAGCATGGCCGGGGCGAGGCGCGCGAGGCGCTCATGGAGTCCAGTAAATAAAGTTGCGGTAGAGCGCCAAGCCGTGCTCGGCACTCTTTTCGGGGTGGAACTGGGTCGCGAAAATGTTATCGCGTGCCAGCGCACAGGTAAAGCGCGTTCCGTAGTCGGTCTCGCCCGCGCTGTGAGACGGGTCGGTCGGGCGGGCGTAGAAGCTGTGCACGAAATAGAAGTACGCGCCGTCGGGCACGCCCTGCCACAGCGCATGCGGCCGCGACTGATGCACGCGGTTCCAGCCCATCTGCGGCACCTTGTAGCGGCTGCCGTCGGGTTGCAGTTGCCCAGCGAGCTCGAAGCGATGGACGCCACCGGGGATCAGGTTCAACCCGTCGGCCGGGCCTTCGTCACTCGTCGTCAGCAGCATCTGCATGCCGACGCACACGCCCATCAGCGGCTTATTGGCCGCAGCGTGCAGCACGGCCTCTTGCAGGCCGGAGTCACGCAACTCGCTCATGCAGTCCGGCATCGCGCCCTGGCCGGGCAGCACGATGCGCTCGGCGGCGAACACCTCGTCAGGCTTCGAGGTCACGATCACGTCGAACCCCGAATCGCGCGCAACGTGCATCACCGCCTGCGACACCGAGCGCAGGTTGCCCATGCCGTAGTCCACAACGGCGACGGTCCGCTTCATCTCAGAGACTGCCTTTGGTGGAAGGGATCACACCGGCGGCGCGCGGGTCGATCTCGAGTGCCATGCGCAGTGCCCGCGCGAATGCCTTGAAGATCGTTTCGCACTGGTGGTGCGCGTTGTCACCGTGCAGGTTGTCGATGTGCAGCGTCACGCCGGCGTGGTTCGAGAAGCCCTGGAAAAACTCGTAGACCAGCTGCGTGTCGAGCGCACCGATCATGCCGCCCTTGAAATCGACGCGCATGTGCAGGCCCGGCCGGCCGGAAAAATCGATCACCACGCGCGAGAGTGCTTCATCGAGCGGCACGTAGGCATGGCCGTAGCGGCGCAGGCCCGCTTTGTCGCCGACCGCCTTGGCCATCGCCTGACCGAACGTGATGCCCACGTCTTCGACCGTGTGGTGGCCGTCGATGTGCAGGTCGCCTTTGGCCTCGATCTCGATGTCGATCAGGCCGTGGCGCGCGATCTGGTCGAGCATGTGGTCGAAGAAGCCGATGCCTGTAGCGAGCTTCGCGGCACCGCTGCCGTCGAGGTTCAACGCAACGCGGATCTGCGTCTCGTTGGTGTTGCGGAGGACTTCCGCTTTCCGGTCGATCGTCATCACAAGCTCGCTTTCAACGCGTCGATCATCAACAAGTTTTCTTCGGGTGTGCCGATCGTGATCCGCACGCAGTTCGCAAGCAGCGGATGCATCGCTGAAATATTCTTGACCAGCACGCGACGCGACCGCATGCCCTCGAAAACGCGGGTCGCATCAGCCACGCGCACGAGGATCATGTTCGCGTCGCTCGGGAACGCCTGAACGCCCGGCAGATCACGCAGCTTCATCTGCAGCAGCTCACGTTCGCTGCAAATCACGGCCGCCTGCCGCGCGTACTCATCGGCGTGCTCCAGCGCGAACAACGCCGCCTCGCAATTGAGCACGCTGATGTTGAACGGCGGGCGCAGCTTGTCGACCTCGGCGATCAACTCGCGCCGGCCCATCAGGTAGCCGATGCGCACGCCCGCCAGGCCGAACTTGCTCATCGTGCGCATCAGCAGCACGTGCTCATGGCGCGCGAGCCGCGCCATCGAGTCGCGGGCCGCGAAGGGCTGGTAGGCCTCGTCCATCACGACCAGGCCGGGGGCCGCGTCGATGATCGCGCCGATCGCGGCGTCGTTCCAGAGGTTGGCGGTCGGGTTGTTCGGATACGCGAGGTAGATCAGCGCGGGCTGGTGCTCGTGCACCGCGGCCAGCATCGCGGGGAGGTCCAGCTCGAAGTCGGCGGTCGTCGGCACGCCGATGAATTCGAGGCCTTGCAGCTTGGCCGACATCTCGTACATCACGAAGCCGGGCAGCGGCGCGAGCACCGTGTTGCCCGGCACATCGCAGGCAAGCGCCAGCATCGAGATCAGTTCGTCGGAGCCGTTGCCGAGCACGATGTCGCAGCCCTCGGGCATGCCGGCGTGCGCGGCGAGTGCCGCGCGCAACACATCGCCACGCTCGGCCGGGTAGCGGTTCAGCGGCACCTGCGCAAGCCGTTCGCCGAGCGCGCGGCGCAGCGCTTCGGGCAGCGGAAACGGGTTTTCCATCGTGTCGAGCTTGACCATGCCGGCCGAGGGTTGCACCGCGTAGCCGTGCATGCCCTGCACGTCCTGGCGGATCACGCGATCGATTCGGTCTTGGAGTGAACTCACTGAAGTACCTTCGTGCTGTGCACTCCGGAATTCGCCCTTGGGGCGGCCCGGCGGGCTCATGAAATGGGAAGGTCGAGCACATCGGGCCCGACCAGAAAGGGGTTGATGATCTGCAAGCTGTCGATCGTCTGTTCGTGCTGCAGGTCTTCAGTGAGCAGGTAGCGGCAGCCCTGTGCCTTCGCGGAGGCGACGATAAGCGAATCCCAATAGCTGAAGCCAAATCGGCTTTCGACCGCCCAGGCCGTCTCGACCGTCGCGTGATCCGGAACCCACGGCTGCCAGCGCTGGTAACGCCGCACCTCCGCCCGCGCGTCACCTGCCGCCATGGCGGGTTTGAGCTTCTTCGTGGCGTTGACGTAGAACTCGTTCAGCACCTGCGTACTCAGGCGCCCGCAGCGCCGCGTCCACAACACCAGCAGCCACTCGACGGCGCGCGCCTGCTTGGCCCGATCGGCTCCGTCTTCGCTGCGGATCAGGACGTTGGTGTCAACGAATACCGCGGTCATAGAGCTCGTCTCGCTTGAGATACGGGAGGCCGTCGGACTTCCAGGTGCGGTCGCGGCTGAGCCATTCGTTCATCGCACGCTCGTAGGCGTCGTCATGCCGCATTTTCTCGGCGAGCATTTCGCCAACGAGCCGCGACACGCTGGTGTTGCGACGCGCGGCCTCGATGCGGGCCCAGTCGGCCACACCGTCTTCCATCGTCACGGTCACGTTTTTCATGTCGGCTCTCTGATTCGTCAGAAGACACGATTTTCGTGCAGCACGAACTTCGTGTCAACGTTCAGCCGTGACCCTTGAGTCGCATTTCAGCCGCTCGCGCGTGGGCTTGCAACCCTTCGCCGTAAGCCAGCTCGGCCGCGATCGGCCCCAACTTCTGTGCGCCCGCTTCGCTGACCTCGATCAGGCTGCTGCGCTTTTGAAAGTCGTACACACCCAGCGGCGACGAGAAGCGCGCGGTGCCCGAGGTCGGCAGAACGTGGTTCGGGCCGGCGCAGTAGTCGCCCAGGCTTTCGCTCGTGAACGCGCCGAGAAAGATTGCACCGGCGTGGCGCAGCTGCGGCTCCCACTTGTGCGGGTCGCGCGAGCTGACTTCGAGGTGCTCGGGCGCGATGCGGTTGCTGATCTCGCAGGCCTCTTCCATGCTGCGCGTCTTGATTAGCGCGCCGCGGCCTTCGAGCGAGGCGCGAATCACGGCATGGCGCGGCATCGCAGCCAGCAGGCGGTCGATCGCCGACTTGACCTGCGCGATGTAGGCCGCGTCGGGGCAGAGGAGGATGCTCTGCGCCATCTCGTCGTGCTCGGCCTGGCTGAACAAGTCCATCGCGACCCAGTCGGCCGGCGTCGTGCCGTCGGCGAGCACCAGAATTTCGCTCGGGCCGGCGATCATGTCGATGCCGACCGTGCCGAACACGCGCCGCTTGGCACTCGCCACATAGGCATTGCCCGGGCCGGTGATCTTGTGCACGGCGGCAATCGTTGTCGTGCCGTACGCGAGCGCGCCAACGGCCTGCGCGCCGCCGATCGTGAACACGCGATCGACGCCGGCGATCGCGGCCGCAGCCAGCACCATCGCGTTGCGCTCACCCTTCGCGCCTTCGGGCGTGCCATCCCTTCGGGCTGGCGTGGGCACCGTCATCACGATCTCACCGACACCGGCCACCTTGGCCGGCAGCGCGTTCATCAACACGCTCGACGGGTAGGTTGCCTTGCCGCCCGGCACGTAGATGCCGACGCGGTCGAGCGGCGTGACCTTCTGGCCGAGCAGCGTGCCGTCTTCGTCGCGGTAGCTCCACGAGCGGCCCGAGGCTTCGAGCTGGCGCGCGTGGTAGCTGCGCACACGGTCGGCAGCGGCTTCGAGCGCGTCGCGTTGCGGGGTGGGAATCGCGCTCAACGCGGCGAGCAAATCGGCACGCGGGATCTCGAGCGCGGCCACGCTCGGGGCGCACACGCCGTCGAACCGCTCGGTGTACTCGAGCACCGCCGCGTCACCGCGCGCGCGCACGTCAGCCAGGATGGTCGCAACGCGTTGCTCGATCGCCTCGTCAGTCTCGGCCGACCAGTGCAGCACGCGCTGGAGTTCGGCTTCGAAATCGGCCGCGCTGGTGTCGAGCAACCGAATGTTCACTGCGCTCGATGTGTTCATGGCAACGGCCCCACGGCTTTCTCGAACGCATCGATGATCGCGCGGATCGGCTCACGCTTGAGCTTGAGCGCCGCCTGGTTGACGATCAGCCGCGACGAGATGTTCATGATCTGCTCGACCTCGACCAGGTGGTTCGCGCGCAAGGTGTTGCCACTGGACACGAGGTCCACGATCGCATCGGCCAGGCCGGTCAGCGGCGCCAGCTCCATCGAGCCGTAGAGCTTGATCAGGTCGACGTGCACGCCCTTGTTCGCGAAGTGATCGCGCGCGATCCGTGTGAACTTGGTCGCCACACGGATGCGCGAGCCCTGCTTGACGGCGGCGGCGTAGTCGAAATCGGATCGCACTGCCACGCTCATGCGGCACTTCGCGATGTCGAGGTCGAGCGGTTGGTACAGGCCCTCGCCGCCGTGCTCGAGCAGCGTGTCTTTGCCGACCACGCCGAGGTCGGCGCCGCCGTATTGCACATACGTCGGCACGTCGGAGGCACGCACCAGCACGAGCCGAACGTCGGCCCGGCTGGTGCCGATGATCAGCTTGCGCGAGGTCGACGGGTCTTCGGTGACCGCGATGCCCGCAGCTTCGAGCAGCGGCACGATCTCGTCGAAGATGCGGCCTTTGGGCAGCGCGAACGTGATCATGCGCGGAAGCGCTCGATGTCGGCGCCGATGCCGCGCAGCTTCGCTTCCATCTGGTCGTAGCCGCGGTCGAGGTGGTAGATGCGGTCGACGACCGTGTCGCCCTCGGCCACGAGCCCGGCGATCACGAGGCTGGCGGAAGCACGCAGGTCGGTCGCCATCACGGTCGCGCCCGACAACCGCGGGGTGCCGTGCACGACCGCCGTGTGCCCGTCGACCTCGATCTTCGCGCCCAGGCGGACCAGTTCGTTGACGTGCATGAAGCGGTTTTCGAAAATCGTTTCGGTGACGACCGAGGTGCCGTCTGCGATGCAATTGAGTGCCATGAACTGCGCCTGCATGTCGGTCGGAAAAGCCGGGTACTCGCTGGTGCGAAAGCTCACCGGCTTCAGACGGCCGCCGCTCTTCACGCGGATCCAGCCCTCGCCGACCTCGATGGCCGCGCCGGCCTCGCGCAGCTTTTCGATCGGGCCTTTGAGGTGGCGGCCATTCGCGTGCGTCAGCAACACATTGCCACCGGCCGCGGCCACCGCGCACAAAAACGTGCCGGTCTCGATGCGGTCGGGGATGACCGTGTGCGTCACGCCGTGCAGGTGCTCGACGCCATCGATTCGGATGCGGCCCGTGCCGTGGCCTTCGATTTTCGCGCCCATGCCGATCAGCATCTCGGCCAAATCGGGGATCTCGGGCTCCTGCGCGGCATTCTCGAGAATCGTTTCGCCCTCGGCCAGCGACGCGGCCATCAGCAGGTTCTCGGTGCCGGTCACGGTGACCATGTCGGTCGTGATGCGCGCGCCCACGAGCCGCGCGGCCTTTGCGACGATGTAGCCGTGCTCGACGGTGATCTCGGCGCCCATCGCCTGCAAGCCCTTGATGTGCTGGTCGACCGGCTGCGAGCCGATCGCGCAGCCGCCGGGCAGCGACACCCGCGCCTCGCCGAAGCGCGCCAGCAACGGCCCGAGCACCAGGATCGACGCGCGCATCGTCTTCACCAAGTCGTACGAGGCTTCGCGCGAGGTGAGCCGGCCGGCGTTCAGCGTCATCACGTCGGGCGCCGCATCGCTGCGGTCGATCGCCACGCCCAGGCTGCCGAGCAGCTTGAGTGCGGTGCTCACATCGTGCAGGCGCGGCAGGTTGCGGAGCGTGACCGGCTCAGGCGTGAGCAGCGCCGCGAAGAGTTCGGGCAGCGCTGCGTTCTTCGCGCCGGAGATCGTGACCGTGCCTTCGAGCCGGCGGCCTCCGCGGATCAGGAGTTTGTCCATAGATTGGTTGGAGCCCAGGGGTTCACGGCCTTCGGCGCAGGTGAATCGGGGCTAAGCCGACACCACACCGACAGCCGCAGCGAACACTGCGGCCCGTGGTCAGTGGTGGTGGTGTGCGGGGGCCGCGCCGGGTTCGGCAGCGGTGGCGGTGGGGTTCGAGACAGCGGCCCATTCGGCGGGCGTCAAGGTCTTCATCGAAAGCGCATGTATTTGCTCGCGCATCCGTTCGCCGAGTGCCGTGTAGACGCGTTGATGGCGCTTGATG
>JANLUW010000330.1:0-9364 GCA_031363645.1 Rhizobacter sp.
GCGGCGGGCCGGCCGGCCTGAACTGGTCGGCGCGGGTCAGTGAGAAGGTCTTGATGTACGGCACGTAGCGGTTGAACGGGGTCGCGTTCGCGCTCCTGAACTTGCCGGGCAAGGGGGCCGACACGTACGGCGCGAGTGCGATGTTGCGGCCGTCGTCGGCGCGCAGCGCGACGATGGCCGCGGCCACTTCGCTGCCGAGCGCGATGCCTTTCACGCGCGCTTCGCCCGCTGCGACCCCGGCGATGGCGCTGTCGTAGGCGGCCTGGTACTGCGCGCCGCGGTTCGGGAACAGCGCACGCAGCACACCGTAGGCGGCGGCTGCCGCGGCCGCATCGATCGAGGCGCCGGCCGCCGGTGCCGACGGCCTGATCGCGAACGGCTTGAAGCGGCCATCGATCGCGGTCACCGCGTCGTAGATCGCGACGTGCACGGTGGCGAGGTCGACGGCGTAGCTCGGCCGCTGCTCCTCGGCGGTCGTGTTCACGGTGCTGGTGGCGTTGACCGTCTTGTTGGCGATGTCGTTCCAGTACGAGACGGCGTTCGGCCCGGTCGAGGTGATGGCGACGCTGCGCTCCTCGTCGCCCGAGCCGCCGCATGCCGCCACACTCAGCAGCAGCGCTGCGATGCCGAAGGCCGAGCGGCGACCCGGTCGGCAGAGTGCGGGTAACGAGGCGCGGTAGTTCATTTTCAGTCTCCGGTTGGCGGGGCGTCGGTGCCCGCCGGGGCTCGACCTGTCGCGAGGTTAGGAGCTTGCCCGCCCCGGCGGAAGGCGCAAGATTGCAATGTGGGGGCCGCAATGACGCATAACTCGAACAGCTTTGATTGGAACGACCTGAAGCACCTGCTGGCCGTGGCGCGCCACGGCAGCACGCTCGCCGCGGGGCGCGCACTGCAGGTCGACCAGTCGACGGTGCAACGGCGGCTGATGGCGCTCGAGCGGCACATCGGGCAATCGCTGGTGCAGCGCCACGCGACCGGCTACCGCCTAACCGAGTTCGGCACGAGCCTGCTGCCGTTTGCCGAACGCATCGAGCAGGCGGTGCGCGCCTTCGACGACCAGCTCGCTTTGCTCAAGGCCGATGCCTCGGGCGTGATCCGCATGACCTGCCCCGAACCGATCGTCTTGCGGATCACGCAAGCCGGCTTGCTCGATAGCTTTCACGCGCGCCACCCGGGCTTGCGCGTGCAGTTCGTGATGAGCGACCGCTACCTCGACCTGACGAAGGGCGATGCCGATGTCGCGCTGCGCTCGGGCGACACCGAAGACGAGACGCTGGTCGGCCGCAAGATCGGCGACTCGTTGTGGGCCGTGTACGCGAGCCGTGCCTACATCGAGCGCCACGGAGGGCCGGCGAGCACCCGAGACCTGCCGCACCACGCCCTCGTCGGTTTCGACGAGTCGCTGGCCGGTCACCGCGCTGCGCAATGGCTCGCCACCGTGGCGCCGGGCATCGAGTTCGCGGGGCGCTGCAGCAGCGTGCTCGGCCTGGTCGACTCGGTGAAGGCAGGCGTCGGCATCGCACCGCTGCCGGTCGCGCTCGGCGATTCCGAGGCTGACCTGGTGCGCGTGATCGATGCCGTGCCCGAGCTGACACGCGCCTGGCGGTTGCTCACGACACCGGCACTTCGCAGAACGCCCCGCGTGTCGGCGTTCTTCGACTTCATCGTCGACGAGGTCGAGACGCTGCGACCGATCCTCACTGGCTGACGTGGGCGGTGCCCACTAAACTGCATAGCAGAATCAACAAAATCGCCGGGGAGTTCGATGTCGTACGACTACAGTTCGGAGTCCAAGGTCCTCGAGTTGCCCAACCCGTACCAGTTGCAGAACCGCCTGCTCTGGCTGTGCGCCGCGGTGCTGATGGTCGGCGGCGTGATTGCCCTCTTCTGGGCCCGCACCGCGATGCAGGAGAACGCACTGCGCCTCGTCGCCGGGCCGCTGATCGCAGGCCTGGCGATGATCGCCGCCGGGCTGGTCTGCGCCGCCACGTCGGCACGCCGCATGCGCTTTTTCTTCGGCCGCGGCCGGCCGAAATCGCTCGCGCCTGACCTGCCCGTCGGCGCCAGCGGCGGCTCGAAGCTGGCCGACCACGTCAAGGAAATTTTGCGTCAGGGCGGCATCACCTACCCCGAGCCGCAAGGCGCGGTCGAAGGCATGCTCTACCACTGGGCGCCCAAGCTGATCACGTCGCCGTTCGAGGTGCAGTTCCAGGCGCAGCGCTACGTGTTCAACCTCGCGGCGATCGTCGCGACGCTCGCGAGCTTCATCGTCTCGTGGCTGTTGTTCGGCAATGCGGCCACACGGCCGTGGATCGGCCTGCTGTACTTCGCGTTCGGTTTGTTCGTGCTGCTCAAGCCGATGGTCTCGGGCGATCGCGCGAAGTTCTCGCGCCTCACGCTGGTCGGGCTGATCGCGGCGGCGATCCTCGCGCCTGTCGCGATCGGGCTGGTCGGCAACAAGCTGCCTTCACTTCATGGCTTCGAGACCACGACGCAGACCTTCGTGATGCTGATCGGCTCGCTCGTGGCCTGCGGCATCGCGGTGATCGCGATCCTGGCGCAGGTCGACAGCGCACCGCAAACGCGCGCCAGCGCGCTGCAAAGCCGCCTTTCGATGAACGCGCCACCCGCCAGCCTGATGGACGAGCTGGACCGGCTGATGCAGTCGTCATGGACCGAAGCGATTCCGAACCGCCGCTACGCGCGCATCGACCCGGCCACGACCGCGGCGACGCCGAGCGGCAGCTTCGCCGGTGAGCTGTTCGAAGAAAGCCAGCCGTTGCCCGCCGCCGGCACGAAGCCACCTTCGTTCGGCGCCGCGCTCGCCGAGCCGCGCCATCGCGCGCTGCTGGCACTCGACTTGTACGCCACCGTGCTCGTGAGCGGCGCCGTCGTGATGTCGTTGATGTTCGTGCGCCAGTTCGACGTGAGCGCGCCGTGGCGCGACAACCGCTTTTCGCTGATCGGCACCTCGGCAATCCTCGCGGTCGTCGCTGCGTTTTGTTTCCAGGCGGCGGCGCGGCTGTGGGGGCGCTTCAACTTCGAGTCGGTGCTGACCTGGGTCGAGATGGTGGGCACCTACCAGACCTCGCGCATCGGCACCGGCAACAATTTCAGCAGCCGCATGAACACCGAGAACGACGTGATCCGCACCGAGGCGATGACGCTGCGCATCTGGCGCGCGCGCATCGAATCGGTCGTGTTCGGCAAGGATGCGAGCCGGCAGGTCACCGCGATGTTTTCGACCGAGCAGGAAGCGCTCGCACTCAGCGCTGACCTGACGAATTTCGCGCGCAGCCAGAGCGTGCTGGTCGCGCCGAACAGCCGCGAAGACCTGGTCCGCATGGCCGCACTCAATGCCGGCGAGCACACGATGCTGCCGACCGCCGATGCCGGCGGCGCCGCGGCGCAGGTGCAACAGCATCTGCATGCGGCGGCGGCGATCGCATCGGTCGGTGGCGTGGTGCCGGCTGAGGCACCCACACCGGGCGCTAAGCGCTTTTGCAGCGCCTGCGGCACCGCCGCACCGGCCGGCGCGCGCTTCTGCGCGAACTGCGCGGCAGCACTGGCCGCCTGATGCGCCCGCCCTGACGCGTTCAACACGCCGACGCCATGCCGATCCTCCATGCGCTGCTGCTGACCGACGTCGTCGACAGCACCCAGCTCACCGAGAAACTCGGCGACGCAGCGATGGCCGGGCTCTGGGCCGCCCACGACCGCATCGCGCGCGACCTGCTGCCGCTGTGGCGCGGCCGCGAGATCGACAAGACCGACGGCATGCTGCTGCTGTTCGACGACGTGCGCGACGCCGTCGGCTACGCCCTCGCCTACCACCGTGCACTCGCCGCCCGCGAGCTGCCGTTCAAGGCGCGCGCCGGCATCCATGTCGGCCCGGTGAGCCTGCGGCCGAACCCGCCTGAGGACGTGGCGCGTGGCGCCAAGCCGGTCGAGGTCGACGGCCTCGCGCTGCCGATCGCGGCGCGCGTGATGTCGGTCGCGCTCGGTGCGCAGACGCTGCTCAGCGCCGATGCCCGGCTTGCGCTCGGCGTGGTGCCGCAGCGGGTGGTGTCGCACGGCCATTGGCGCATGCACGGCGTGGTCGACCCGGTCGAGCTGTTCGAGGTCGGCGAAGCCGGCGAAACGGGCAAGCCCGGCGCCAGCGGTGAGCACAGCGGCGCCCCGTTCCACGCGCCGCCCGACAGCGCGAAGGTCTACCGCGTGATGCGCCAGGGCGACCTCTGGCAACCGATGCGCGAGGTGCGTCACAGCGTGCCCGCCGAGCGCGACAGTTTCGTCGGCCGGCAAGAGCCGCTGCAGCTGCTCGCAGCCAAGTTCGCTGATGGCGTGCGGCTCGTCTCGGTGCTCGGCATCGGCGGCACCGGCAAGACCCGGCTGGTCACACGCTTCGCATGGACGGTGCTCGGCGACTACCCCGGCGGCGTGTGGTTCTGCGATCTTGCGCAGGCGCGCACGGTCGATGGCATTCACTTCGCGGTGTCGCAGGGGCTCGATGTGCCGCTCGGCAAGACCGACCCGGTCGTGCAGCTCGCCCACGCGATCGCCGGGCGCGGCAAATGCCTGGTGATTCTCGACAACTTCGAGCAGGTGGCCAGGCACGCCGAAGAAACACTCGGCCACTGGCTCGATCGCGCACCGCTGGCGCATTTTTTGGTCACGACGCGGGAGGTGTTGTCCATCGTCGGCGAATCGACCTTGGCGCTCGACCCGCTCGGCATGACCGATGCGGCAGCGCTGTTTCTTCGCCGGGCCGAATCGGCGAAGTACGGCTACGCGGCCAGCGCTGCGGACCTGCTGGCGATCGAGCAACTCGTCAAGGTGCTCGACGGCCTGCCGCTCGCGATCGAACTCGCTGCCGCGCGCGTGCGCGTGATGACACCGCGCGCCCTGGTCGGGCGCATGCACGAACGCTTCAACGTGCTGCTGTCGCGCGCCGGCCGGCGAGATCGGCAGGCCACGCTGCGCGCGGCGTTCGATTGGTCGTGGGAGTTGCTCAGTGAAATCGAGAAGGCCGCGCTCGCACAGCTGTCGGTGTTTCGCGGAGGCTGCACGCCCGAATCGGTTTCGGCGGTGCTTGAGTTGCCCTCCGCCGGCGGCGAGTCCCCCTCGCCAGTCGATGTCGTCCACTGGCTGGTCGACAAGAGTTTCGTTCGCCAGATCGGCGATGAACGCTTCGACCTGCTGGAGAGCGTGCGCGAATACGCGGCTGAGCACTTGCGAACGGAGGGGCGGTTCGAGGGCAGCGGGCCGGACACACGAGCCGCCGCCGAAGCCCGTCATAGTTGCTTCTTCGCCCGGCTCGACCCGAAGGTCGCCACCAGTGGCGCCGGCGCAGAGCTCGACAATCTCGTCGCCGCCTGCCGGCGCGCGACGGCCTGGAACGATGCCGCCATCGCCGTCGCCGCGCTCCGCCGGGCTTGGGGCGTGCTGCGACTGCGCGGTCCGTTCCGGGTTGGCATCGAACTCGCCGAGGCGGTGAACCGGATCGCACCACTCGAGGGCCGAGACCGTGTCGAGGCCGATCTGATACTCGGCTCTGCGTTGCAGCTTAGCGGACTCGCCGTGCAGGCGCAGGCCCGGCTGCTTGCGGCCCAGGCCGGCGCGCGCGCCCTGGGCGACAGCGATCTTGAAGGCCGCGCGCTGCACCCACTCGCGACCCTGCAGGCCCAGTCCGGCGAGATTGACATGGCGGCGCAGAGTTACGAACGCGCGATGGCCTGCGCCTGCGATGGCACCGACCGGTCTCAGGAGTGCGCCGTTCTCAACGGCCTCGGCGCCTTCTCCGAATCGCTGGGCCGGATCGACGAGGCGCGACTTCTCTACGCGCGCGCGTTGGCGCTGGCGCGCGCGATCGGCGATCGGCGCTGGGAGGGCGGGACCGCGGGCAATCTGGCCGGCTGGTTTGCCTCGCAAGGTAACCCGGCAGAAGCGCGCACGCTCTACGCACAATCGATCGCGATTGCCACCGAACTTGGCGACCGTCAATGGGAAGCCAACGCGCTGTGCAATCTCGGCCTTCTGCATCACGCCGAGGGCCGTTTCGACGACGCACAGCGCGCGCTCGAGGCCTCGCTCGCCACAGCGCGAGACTTGGGCCACGCGCGGCTTCTGTGCATCGTGCAGTGCAACCTCGGGCTTGTCGCAGAAGCACGCGGCGACCCTGCAGCGGCTCTCGGCCACCACGAGGCCGCGCTCACGCTCGCGCGCGACTTGGCAGACCGGCGCTCAGAGGGGCAGTTTCTCGGCCATGTCGGCCTGCTGCACGCCCGGCAGGGGCGCGTCGATGCGGCACGTGAGTGCCTCGCTGCCGGCGAGGCCTTGCTGCTAGGCATGTCGGATCGCGTCAGCTTGGGTATTCTGCTTTGCGCCAGTGCGCAAGCACATCACCTCGCCGGCAATTTGGGCGCCGCCGGAGCAGCACTTCATCAAGCCAGCGAACTGGCGGCCGCGGTCGGCGACACCTCGGCTAAATCGGAGTTCGGGCTGGCGCTACAACAGGCGCGGGCAATCGCGTTCATGCCGGCATGACGCAGACTGCGGCTAACGCCCTCACTCGTTGATGATCCGCGGGTCTATTCGTTTGCAGGGCATCCAGTTGCTCGCGCCCCTGAGCGAACGTTCGACATTGACTTCGTAGTCGAATGGCGAAGCCGGCATCGGGGACTGGTGGTTGTTTTTCCACTTGTATTTTTTCCTGCCGCCGTCGTAGTCGGGGTACGTGAACACGCCGCCTCTATTGTTGAGAATCTCGATCCCGTGCACCGGCGGACTGGCGGTCGGTAGGTTGATGAACTGGTACTCATATTTTTTTTTGTTGTCGAGCGAATCATCGATCGACCACTTCATATCCGGCGTCTCCTTTGGGGCAACCCGAACGGTTTTGTACTCGGTCGTCACTTCGCAGGATTCGTCGCTCGCGATACGCACTTTGACATCCATCGAGCAATTGCCACTGGTGGTACAGGACAACTCCGGCTTCTGCGGCGGGAACGGGTCCGAGGTCAGAAGCTCCACCCTCGTACAGGCGACCGCCAGAATCGAAAGGCCCACCACGATCAAACGCCGTTCATGTTGAACTCGCATCAATGCCACTCCTTCGAGGTTTGCGTACTAACGTCCGCGATCGACGCGCGGCACCACTTGAATATAGCGACAGGCTGCCGATTCGCGTGCGGCGCGCGTCATCTGCATTGACGAGATCGCGCGGGCTCACTTCTTCTCCAAATCCCCCCCGAACCGAAACCGCATCGCGCTCAACATGCGGCTCTGAAACTCCGCCTCCCCGCGTGAGCCCAAGCGCGAGACCAGAGCTGCGGTCATCAGCGACGTGGGCGCGAAGCGCGTTTGCAGCACCTGCGGCACCACCGGCCGGCGCGCGCTTCTGCGCGAACTGCGCGGCGCCGTTGACCGTCTGAGGGCGGCTCAGCGCCGACGCGCTGCTACAGCACCACGAGATACGCCGGCCGTGTCTCGCGCACCACGCGTGACGGCATCGCGCCGTCGAAGGTCGCGAAGCGAAGATCGTTGGCCGCTGCCAGCCCAAGCAGGTACGCATCGGTCACCTGTCGATGACCGAGCAGTTGTTCCGTGTCGAAGTGCCGTGAGGCGAGCAGGCTGACGTCACCGGGCACGAAGGCGTGCGCAGCGGTTTCGGTCGCTTCTCGGAGGCGCTCCGCCACGCGCGCAGTCGGCAGCGCGTTCGGGTAGCCCGGCTGCGACATGATGCGCACGCAAGCGTTTTGCGTGATCGCGCACGAGGCCCAACCACCGCCGATGTTGTCGCTGAGCCATGCGGCGGCGCGGGCGTGGTGGATGTGGTCGGTGTCGAGCAGCGCGATCAGCACGTTGACGTCGAGCAAGGCGCGCTTCGGTCGTGCGGCGCGGCAGGCAGCACGCGGCTCGCGCGCTTGAACGACCTTCGGTGCACGGCGAGATGGCATTTCAGTATTCGCCCTCGTCGCGCAGTTTGTCGACCAGCGCGTTGGTGACGACGCCGCCACGCGACGCGAACGGCCGAAAACCATGGGCCGGCGCCGGCGCTCGCGCCGATGGCGTGCGCGGTGCGGCCGCCTGCGTCAATGCGCTGCGCGCCAGATCGGAAAGCACACGGCCCGCCGTGGTGTTCTGGCGCCGGGCGATTTCCTTCGCACTGGCGAGCACGTCGTCGTCGAGATCGAGGGTGGTGCGCATGGCGGTGTCGAGTGATGCAGATGCATCTGATGTTGTCGCATCTGATTCATCCGCCTGATTCGACGGATCGGCTCGACCGCGCGGCCTGGCGACCTTGTGACCTCGCGCTACTGCGCCTTCTTTTCCACATGCCCCCCGAATTGGAACCGCATCGCGCTCAAGATCCGGTTCTGAAACTCCGCCTCGCCGCGTGAACTGAAGCGCGAGTACAGCGCAGCGGTCAGCACCGGCGCGGGCACGGCTTCGTCGATCGCGGCTTGAATGGTCCAGCGGCCTTCGCCCGAATCGGCGACCAGCCCGCCGAACTTCGCGAGTTGCGGGTCTTCGTTCAGCGCATTGGCCGTGAGGTCGAGCAACCACGAGGCGATCACGCTGCCGCGGCGCCAGACTTCGGCGATGTCTTGCAGCGGCATGTCGTAGCGGTAGTGCGTGGGGTCGCGCATCGGCGTGGTCTCGGCGTCGACCTTGTGCGTGGCGCTGCCGATGTTGGCGCCTTTGAGGATGGAAAGGCCCTCGGCATAAGCGGCCATCATTCCGTATTCGATGCCGTTGTGCACCATCTTGACGAAGTGCCCGGCGCCGTTCGCACCGCAGTGCAGGTAACCTTGCTCGGCCGTGCCGCTGCCATCGCGCCCCGGCGTGCGCTCGATCTCGCCGATGCCGGGCGCGAGCGTTTTGAAGATCGGGTCGAGCCGTTTGACCACCTCGGCCTCGCCGCCGATCATCATGCAGTAGCCGCGCTCGAGACCCCACACGCCGCCGCTGGTGCCGACGTCGACACAGTGAACCTGCTTGGCCGCCAACGTCTTGGCGTGGCGGATATCGTCGACGTAGTAGGAGTTGCCGCCGTCGATCAGCGTGTCGCCGGCGTCGAGCAACGGCAACAGCTCTGCGACTGTTGCGTCGACCGCCGCGGCCGGCACCATCAACCAGAGTGCGCGCGGCTTCGTGAGCTTGGCGATCTGATCGGCATACGAATCGGCGCCGGTCGCGCCTTCTTTCACGAGCGCCTGCACCGAGGCCGCAGCACGGTCGAACACCACGCAATCGTGGCCGCCCCTCATCAGGCGCCGCACCATGTTCGCGCCCATGCGGCCGAGGCCGATCATTCCGAGTTGCATTCGTTGCTCCAGATCACGCCCGCGGCGCGGTTGGT
>JANLUW010000334.1:0-2929 GCA_031363645.1 Rhizobacter sp.
CGCTGTACGGCGGCTCACACAATTTGTTGCACTACACCTTGAGCCGTTTCGGCGTGACGACCACGTTCGTCAAGCCGGGCGACATCGACGCCTGGCGCGCCGCGATCCGCCCGAACACCAAGCTGCTGTTCGGCGAGACGCTCGGCAACCCCGGCCTCGACGTGCTCGACATCCCGGCCGTCGCCGCCCTCGCCCACGACCATGCGCTGCCGCTGATGGTCGACTCGACCTTCACGACGCCGTGGCTGATGAAGCCCTTCGATCACGGCGCTGACCTGGTGTTTCACTCGGCCACCAAGTTCCTGTCGGGCCATGGCACCGTGATCGGCGGCGTGCTGGTCGACAGCGGCCAGTTCGACTGGGACGCCGCGCATGCCCGCAGCGGCCGCTTCGAAGAACTGACGACTGGCTACGACGGCTTTCACGGCATGGTGTTCAGCGAGGAAAGCACGGTCGGCGCCTTCTTGATGCGCGCGCGCCGTGAAGGCTTGCGCGACTTCGGCGCCTGCATGAGCCCGCACACCGCGTGGCTCATCTTGCAAGGCATCGAAACGCTGCCACTGCGCATGGCGCGGCACGTAGAAAACACACGCAAGGTGGTGGCGTTTCTGGCCGCGCACGGACAAGTCGCGCGCGTCGGCTACCCCGAGCTCGAATCGCACCCGAGCCATGCACTCGCCAAGCGCCTGCTGCCACGCGGCTGCGGTTCGATCTTCAGCTTCGACCTGCGCGGCTCGCGCCAGCAGGGTGTCACGTTCATCGAGGCGCTGAAGATTTTTTCGCACCTCGCGAACGTCGGCGATTGCCGCTCGCTCGTGATTCACCCGGCCTCGACCACGCACTTCCGCATGGACGACGCGGCGCTCGCGCAAGCCGGTATCACGGCCGGCACGATCCGGCTCTCGATCGGGCTCGAAGACGCGGATGACCTGATCGACGACCTGAAGCGCGCGTTGAAAATCGCCGAGAAAGTGGCGGCCTGATGCAGCTCACCGTCGACACGCCCGAAGGCAAGGCGGCCGCGTACGCATACACCGGCGGAAAGGTTCACGACGCCGCCTTGCCGTGCGTCGTGTTCATCCATGGCGCACTCAACGACCACAGCGTCTGGACGCTGCTCGCGCGCTGGTTCGCGCACCACGGCCACGGCGTGCTCGCGTTCGACCTGCCGGGCCATGGGCGCAGTGGCGGCGCACCGCTGGCGAGCGTCGAGGCGGCGGCCGACTGGCTGCTGGCGGCCCTCGGTGCTGCCGGCGTGCAGCGAGCGGCGCTGGTCGGTCACAGCATGGGCTCGTTGATTGCGCTCGAGGCCGCGGCGCGCGCGCCGGCACGCGCATCGACGCTCGCGATGGTCGGCACGGCCTACCCGATGAAGGTTTCCGACGCGCTGCTCGATACCGCACGCGACGACCCGCTGCGCGCGATCGACATGGTCAACGCGTTCTCTCACTCCGGCTTCGCGGCCAAGCCCTCTTACCCCGGCCCTGGCAGCTGGCTGCACGGGGCAGACCGCGCGCTGATGCGCCGCGTGCAAGCCGGTCAGACGGCGGTGAACTTGTTCCAACACGACTTCGGCGTTTGCAACGCGTATGCGGGTGGCTTGGTCGCGGCGGCGCAGGTGCAGTGCGCTGCGCACCTCGTTCTCGGCGACCGCGACCAGATGACGACGCCCCGTCAGTCGCGCGAGATCGCGCAGGCGTTGAAGGCACAGGTGCACACCGTGCCGGCCGGCCATGCACTGATGGCCGAAGCGCCCGATGCGGTGCTGGCCGTGTTACGAATCGCGCTGAATTGAGCCGACGCGCCGGGTGCGCCGGCCCACGCCGCAACACTCAATTCGTGACGGCGATCTCTGTCGTGCCGGCGACACCTTCCGTCTTCAGCAACACCCGGATCGAACCTGGAACCGCAGCCGCCGGGACTGCGACGAGCAGCAAATCCTTGTTGCTCGCGAAGCTGGTCTGGCCCTTGAACAGAATCGTCTTGGTGCCGGCGCCGGTCACCGTCAACTGGTACGTGCCACCGGGGATGTCGATCGAATCGTTGCTCGGCGCTGGCCCGCTGGTGCCGATCGCAGTGCCTGCGATCGACGGCTTGGCGGTTGTGATGTCGGCACCCGGCGTGCTCATGTAGATGTCGACGCTGCCGACGTTGTAGGCGCCGTTCATCAAACGCAGACGCGTGCTGTCGCTCGTCAGCGGCTTGTTATGCGGGTCGGGGATCAGGTAGGCGGCGCTGGTTGTCGCCGAGGTGTCGAGCGCAACGATCGTGTTCTTCGTTCCGCGCAGCGGGTCGATCGAGACGCTGCCGATTTGGGTGCCTGCCAAGGAAGACCGCACCGACCAGTCGGCCGAACCCATGTCGAACTTGAAGTAGTTCGAGGCGAAGCCGTAGCTGACGTTGGTGACATCGCCCCGCGCGACATTGGCGCGGTACAGCGTGACTTGCGGGCCGCTGTTCGACACGTCGACAAATCGCACGACCGGGTCGGCAATGTCGAGTCGGTCTTCGGTGTCACCACCGCCACAAGCGGTCAACGCGGCCAAAGGCAGGCACGCAACCATTGAAGTTTTGATGGGTTTCATCGGAAGCGCTTTCGGATGGCTCTTTCTGCGTTAGCTATGGACGAGTGCCATGTCCGAGGGCGAGAGCCAACAAGCAAGCGGGTTCAGTGCTCGTTGACTCGGACCGGTCGAGCGCTCTGAACCAACCCAAGTAGCTGGCCAAGTAGGAAGTGGCCAAGCCTGTCCGGCTCCCGGCCTTGGCGTCCCGGGCCAAAGCCAGGAAGCGGTGGCGCCAGCGGAACGCCGTGCTGAGCGCCACATCGAGTGTGTTCGCCGCCGCGTGGATGCTCAGCCCTTGGCTTAGCACCTGGGCCCGCGCCAGCCATTTGCCCTTATGGCGCAAGCGCGCCGTCGGCGTGCCCGTC
>JANLUW010000112.1:0-10778 GCA_031363645.1 Rhizobacter sp.
GGCCTCCGACCGCAGCAGCGATGTCATCAAGGCGATCGATGCCGGCGCGATGGGCTTCGTGCCCAAGCGCGCCAGCAACGACACGCTGTTCGAGGCGCTGCACATGGTGATGTCGGGCGGCATCTACGTGCCGCCGATGACCATGGGCTCCGAGCCCGCCACCCGGCCCGGGGGCGACACGGTCCCCGGTGTGTTGCGTGTGGTGCGTGAAACCGCTCACGACAGCGGCTTTCAGACCGGCCCCGTGCCGCTTGCCGGCCTCGGCCTCACGCCGCGCCAGACCGACGTGCTCGCGCTGCTGCTCAAAGGTCAGCCGAACAAGCTGATCGCGCGCGAACTTAATTTGTCGGTCGAGACCGTCAAGGACCACGTGGCGGCGGTGCTGCGCACGCTCGGTGTCAGCTCGCGCACGCAGGCGGTGCTCGCAGTCAGCCAGATGTCGGGGCTGGGCGGGCTCTCGGCCTGGCGCCGGCCCGAGCGCTGATTGGCTGCTTTGGCCGCCGCCGCACCGCTGGTCGGGGTTGACGCGCACGCACCCGTACCTGCACCCGCGCCTGCGCCGACCGATCTGCCCGAGAACGACCCGGCACTCGCACGCCGGGCCGAGCTGGTGCAGAGCACCTACGACTACATGCCGACAGCGCTGAGCGGCTATGCCGCGGGTGTGGCCGTCGCGACGATGCTGTACTGGGACATCGCCCCGCTGGCGGTGCTGCTGCCCTGGTGGGGAGCATTCGCCGCGATGTGCGCAGTGCGCTTGTTCGTCACGCTCGCGTTCAAGCGCGCGGCGCCGCGCACCCGCGCGGAGTGGCAACGCTGGGGCCTCTACTCGAACGTCGGCACCCTCGTGGCCGCGACCATGTGGGGCGTGACCGGATGGGTTCTGTACGGCCAGGGCGTCGGCACGCGCGACACCGGCCTGCAGCAGACCGGCCTGATCATCATCGTCTACACCTACTGCGCAGTCGCCATTCCGGTGCTGTCGATCCAGCGCCGGCTCTACCGCACCTACGCCGGCCTGTGTTTCCTGCCGCTGGTGGTGCGCATCGCGCTCGTCGGTGACATCGACCACTACCAACTCGCCGGCGAGCTGGTGGTGATCTTCGCGTTCACGGTGGTGCTGGCCAACAGCTACCGGCTCGCGCTGCGACGCGCGATGGACCTCAAGCTGCAGGCCGACGAGCTCGCCGGGCGCTTGCGCATCGAGACCCTCGCCGCCGAGGCCGCACGCCGCGAGGCCGAGATCGCGAACCGCGCCAAGACCCAGTTCTTCACCGCCGCCAGCCACGACCTGCGCCAGCCGCTGCATGCGATGGGCCTGTTCGCCGAAGCGCTGCGCCAGCGAGTGCACGAGCCCGAGGTGGCACAGCTCGTCAACAGCATCAATGAATCTGTCGACGCGCTCGAAGGCCTGTTCTCGGAGCTGCTCGACATCACCCGCATCGACAGCGGCGTGATCGAGGTGCGCCCGCAGCACTTCGAGGTCGCCGACATCCTGCGCAAGCTGCGTCTGCATTTCGAGCCGAGCGCGTTCGAGAAGGGGCTGGCACTGCGGCTGCGCGGCGGCGCCAAGGCCGTGTTTGCCGACCCGTTGCTGGTCGAGCGCATCCTGCGCAACCTGGTCTCCAACGCGATCCGCTACACCAACGACGGCTCGGTGCTGGTCGGCTGCCGCCAGCGCGACGACCGGGTGCTGCTGCAGGTCTGGGACACCGGCCTGGGCATCAGCGAGGCCGAGCAGACGCGCATCTTCGACGAGTTCTACCAAGTGCCCAACACACCCAAGGTCAGCCCCGATCAGCGCAAGGGTCTCGGGCTCGGCCTGGCGATCGTCAAGCGCCTGGCCGACTTGATGAGCGCACCGCTGACGATGCGCTCCGTGCCCGGCCGCGGCACGGTGTTCACGCTCGAATTGCCGCAGGGCCGCGCGCCACGGCCATCGGCGTTACTCTCGACGCCGGACAAGGGACCTGCCAGCATCACGCTCGCCGGGCGCCGCATCGTGATCGTCGAAGACGAGCCCGCAGTGCGCGCCGGCCTCGAAGTGCTGCTCACCGGCTGGGGCGCGCAGATCGACGCGTTCGACAGCGTCGGCGCGAGCCGCGATTGGGCCGCGCGCAGCGACCCTTCGGTGATCAAGCCCGACTTGTTGATCGTCGACTACCGGCTCGAAGAAGGCCTTAGCGGTGTCGACGCAATCAAGGCGCTGCGCGCACGCTTCGGCACCGCGATTCCCGCGATCCTCGTCACCGGCAGCACGATGACGGGCCATGACAGAGACGCACACGACCATGATTTCCACCTGCTCATCAAGCCGGTGGTACCCAACAAGCTGAGGGCGATGATCGCGTTCAAGCTGGCGGTGAAGCCAGCGTCCCCCTAACGCCACAGTGTCGCGGCAGCGGGCCGAAATCTGCCGCAGACCGCACGCAGACGCCGAGCCCGTCGGTCGAGTGGCGCGGCACGTGCGCAGCGGCCCCTAGACCAGCCCCGGGCTCGCCACGGGCCCTGCAACGCGAGCGAACGTTGGGAAAATCAAATGTCACGTCGTCTCATGGCCGCCTCTGCGGCTGCCTGTCTCGTTGCCTTTGCTGGGTGCGCCACCGAAAGCTCGCGCGCGGTGCAGGTCGAAAAGGTTTAGAGCGCCGCTGCGCCGCTGCGCCGTTCGTCGGCGTGCGGCTGCCGGTGTCGGTCGGCAAGTTTGACAACCGCTCGAGTTTCAAGCGCGGTGTTTTTTCCGACGGCGTCGACCGCCTCGGCAGCCAGGCCAAGACCACGCTGATTTCGCACCTGCAGCAGTCGCAGCGTTTCGCTGTTCAGGACCGCGACAACCTTGCCGAAATCGGCCGGGAAGCAAAACTGCAAGGTGCAGCACAGACGCTGCGGGGGGCCTCGTATGTCGTCACCGGCGACATCTCGGAGTTCGGTCCCAAGGAGGTCGGCGACCAGCAGCTCTTCGGTTTGCTCGGCCGTGGCAAGTCGCAGATCGCCTACGCCAAGATCACGCTCAACATCGTCAACAGCCTGACCGCCGAGGTCATGTACTCGGCGCGTGGGGCCGGCGAATACGAGCTCTCGAACCGTGGAGTGCTCGGCTTCGGCGGCACCGCGAGCTACGACGCCACGCTCAACGGCAAGGTGCTTGACCTGGCGATGCGGGAGGCCGTCAACACGCTGGTCGCCGCGAAAGACGCGGGCCAGTGGGGTCAAGCCGAGGTACGCCGGTGAACGCCGCGTTGGCAGCGCGTCACTTGCTGCTCGGTTCCTGCATTGCCGTATTGGCCGGTTGCGCCAACCGGCCACCGCCGCCGCTCTATTCGTGGGAGTCTTCTCCGAAGCTGCAATACGCGGCCTTGCAACACGCTGGCTCATCGTCGGCGGAGCAGGTCGGCGCGATGGAAGCGCATACCGAGAAGGCCCGCGCTGCCAACGCAGCGTTGCCGCCCGGCTTTCGTGCGCACCTCGGGATGTTGAAGCTCTCGGCCGGCGATGCCGACCAGGCCCGCCAGATGTGGCAAGCCGAGAAGCTCGCGTTCCCCGAATCGACGCCGTACATGGACCAATTGCTCAAGCGGCTCGATGCTCCTGCGAAGAAGTACAACCCCGCATGAATCTCGCCCGACTAACGCTCGTGGCCGCCGCGGTCACTGGTTTGCTTGGCTTCGGCGGTTGCGCGACCAAGGCGCCCGCCTACGACTACAGCGCGTTCATGAAAGCCAAGCCGACGACCCTGCAGGTGATGCCACCGGTCAACGATTCACCCGAGGTCAACGCGACGCATGGTGTCTGGTCGCACGCGACCTTGCCGCTGGCCGAAGCCGGCTACTACGTGCTGCCGGTCACGCTGGTCGACGAGACCTTCCGGCAGAACGGCATTACCAGCGCGGCCGATGCACAGGAGATCCAGATCGCAAAGCTGCGCGAGTTTTTCGGTGCCGATGCGGCGGTCTGCATGAAGGTGCGCAAGTACGGCACCACCTACATGGTTCTCGGCAGCGAAACACGCGTCGAGGTCGAAACGCGGATCGTCGATCTGCTCACAGGTGAGTTGCTTTGGCAGGGCAAGGCGGCCGCGACGTCTGCCGAGCAGCAACAGCAGGCGCAGGGTGGCCTCGTCGGGTTGCTCGTCTTGGCCATCGTCAAGCAGATCATCGGCACGGCCACGGACGCCTCGTACACCTGTGCCGGCATCGCCAACCAGCGCATGCTCGGCGCGCCGCGCGACAACGGCGTGCTGCCGGGGCCGAGGTCGCCTAACTACGGCAAGCCGCCGGTCGCGCAATAGGGCGCACTTGCAAATGACTGCTGCGGCGGTAGCCGGCGGTGTGCCGCCGCTTCATCAAACCGCCGAGTAAGCCAACCGCACGTAGATCGGCGCGAAGGCCTCGGCCTGAGTTACTTCGAGCAAACGCTCGCGCGCCAGTTCGAGCATCGCGATGAAGGTCACGACCAGCACCTGCGGGCCGCGGCTCACGTCGAACAAATCCTCGAACATCGCGAAGCGCCGGCCTTGCAGTGCGCGCAGCACGATGCTCATGTGCTCGCGCACGCTAAGTTGCTCGCGCGTGATGTGGTGGTGCTGGTTGAGCTTGGCGCGCTTAAAAATATCGGCCCAGGCAGCGCGCAGTTCGTCGACGTCGACATCCGGAAACCGCGGTGCGAGCGACTGCTCGATCACGACTTGCGCGCGCAGAAAATCGCGACCGATCAGCGGCAGTTGGTCGATGCGCGCTGCGGCGAGCTTCATTTGTTCGTACTCGATCAACCGGCGCACGAGCTCGGCGCGTGGATCTTCAGGCTCGCCGCCGTCGACGCTCTTCTTCGGCGGCAGCAGCATGCGCGACTTGATCTCGATCAGCATCGCCGCCATCAGCAGGTATTCGCTCGCGAGCTCGAGGTTCGTCTTGCGGATCTGCTCGACGTAAGCGAGGTACTGCCGCGTCACGCTCGCCATCGGGATGTCGAGGATGTTGAAGTTCTGCTTGCGGATCAGGTAGAGAAGCAGGTCGAGCGGTCCCTCGAAAGCTTCGAGAAACACCTCGAGCGCGTCCGGCGGAATGTAGAGGTCCGTCGGCATCGCGAACAGCGGCTCGCCGTAGAGGCGGGCCACTGCGACGTTGTCGACGACAACGGGGCTTGCATACGCTTCGACGTTGTCGCCCGCGCGGTCGACGTGGCCTTGCATCAGCGCTTGGTCTGGTAGACGTAAGGTTGCTGAGCGACCTTCGCGTCACCGTACTCGGCTTGCGCATCGCGGTCGATGCGTTTGTCCCAGAGCAGGTTGCGGCCGCGGCGTTGTTCTTCTTCCAGCGTCGGCTTGTTGGCCTTGAGCGTCTCGATGAACGAGGTGACGTCGGATTTGTAGGCTTTCCAGAACAATGGCATGGCGGCTTGGCGCGCACGCCACAGGGCGGGCGCTAGAGTGAAGGGCTTGATTTTAACGGGGAGAAAGAGCATGACCTTTCGACACTTTGCGCTCGGCCAAAAGCGCCACTGGATTGCCGCCCTCGCGATCACCGCCGCCGTGTTGGCCGGCTGCGATGTGCAGAAGATCGCCGAACTGGAAGTCGGTGTCACGACCGAAGCCGATGTGCGCGCCAAGTGGGGCGAGCCCGCCGCGGTGTACGCCGAGCCCGACGGGAGCAAGACGCTCGAGTACCCGCGCCAGCCGGCCGGTCAGGTCAACTACATGCTCGCGATCGGCAGCGACAGCAAGTTGGTCGCGATGCGCCAGGTGCTCAAGCCGGCCAACTTCGCGAAGATCGAAACCGGCTGGGACAAAACCCAGGTGCGCCGCTTGCTCGGCACGCCAGCCAAAGTCCAGCGGTACGCCATGAAGAAAGACGAAGAAGTCTGGGACTGGCGCTTCGCCGATGGATCGCAAGGCAAAGTGTTCTCTGTCACCTTCGACGTCAATGGCCGCGTGATGTCGACCTTGACGACCGCAGACGAAAAAGAATCGGGCAACCGGGGATGAAAGAGCCAGGCGCTCGTGAGCCGGCGTCAGGCTTCGCTGCGCCGCAGGTTCTGCGCGCCTTTGAGAAACGTGTTCGGCTCGCCGATGACCCATCGCGCCAATTCATCGAGTCGCCCTGAGCCGATCTCGAACGCGGGCAATTCGAGGCACACCGATTCCAGCCCGTCGAGGTTGGTCGCGTCGAAGCGAAGGCAGCCCCGGTCGTGGTCGGGAGTGATCAGCACGCTGGCGTTGAAATCGGCGGTGAAGCTGTAGCGCATCTCCTGGAGCTTGGCCGTATCAGGGTGGCGCACGGCTTCGGCGTCGAACGTCACGCCGTCCTGACGCAGCCGTGCTTCCAGAAGCTCGATGTCGGGCAAAAAGTTTTTGGTCAGTGCCAGCGGGGTGCCGCTGGTCAAGCGCCAACGCAGCACCACGTGATCGAACACCTCGGTTCCGCGTAACTGCTTGCGACGCGCATCGGCACGAAAGCCGCACAGCTGCAGGCCTGCGAACACCTGTTGACGATCGAGCCGGTAATTGACTTTCGACCGCGTCTGCAACACGTTCAGGTGTTGCGCCAGCACGGCGAGGTAGTTGAAGGCGGTCTTGCACGCCATATCGGCCAGGCCGGCACTGCGCGCCAGTGCATCCGTGTCGGTGTTGTTTATCGCCTGCGCCGCTTCGGCTTGGCGCTTCAGGTCGTCCAGAAATCCCAAGATGTCGTGCGTGTAGGTGGTAGACACCGAGCTTATCGCAGCCCCTGCGGCCGCTTCATGGCGTTTCATCAAATTCGGCGCGGTCGCCTGTCACGATCCTGTCATGAACGAAATCGAACTGAAGCTGCAGGTGCCGGCCGCGCAGCGCGCGAAGGTCGACGCGGCGGTGGCGGGCCGCATGCCATCACCGCGAATGCGCTTGCAGGCCGCCTACCAAGACACAGTCGACCGCGCCCTCGCCAACGCGCGGCTGGCGCTGCGCCTGCGGCGCGAAGGCCGGCAGTGGGTGCAGACGCTCAAGGGCGCCGGCGACGACGGCATGACGCGGCTGGAGCACAACG
This sequence comes from Rhizobacter sp., assembly GCA_031363645.1. GTDB lineage: Bacteria > Pseudomonadota > Gammaproteobacteria > Burkholderiales > Burkholderiaceae_C > LMDS01. The sequence continues at coordinate 7,017 of JANLUW010000112.1, forward strand.
TGCCCCGCGGTTCGTCGGCCACGGTACCGGCGATCGACCCGGCGCAACATGCCGGCACGGCGGCTGGCGACCGGCTGCTGGCGCTGCTCGCCGCGAGGCCCGATGCACGGCCGGCGATGCCACCGGGCAGCGCACTGCAAACCCTCTACCGCACCGACATTCGCCGCCGCACCCGTGCGCTGGCGGTGCGCGCGCCGGGCTGCGCGCCATCGCGCGTGGAGCTCGCGTTCGACACCGGGCTCATCGTCGCCGGCGAATCCGCGATCGACGTCTGCGAGCTCGAAATCGAACTGCTGGCGGGTTCGCCGCGTGCCGTCATCGAGACCGCGCGCCGCTGGCTGCCGCGCTTCGACCTGTGGCTCGACGTGCGCAGCAAGGCCGAGCGCGGTGACCTGCTCGCGCGCGGCGAGACCGTGGCACCGCCGCGGCTCGCGGCCTGGCTGCGGCTCGATGCGACGATGGACTTGCCTGCCGCCTGGCAGGCCGTGCTGCGCAACTGTGCCGACCAGATCCTCGCCAACGCGAGCCAGATCGCCTCGGGTGCGCATGCGCCGGAGCATGTGCATCAGCTGCGTGTCGGCTTGCGTCGGCTGCGCAGCGCGCTCGCCTTGTTCGAGCGCGACGACGACACTGCGCTCGGTGATGCTGCCGCCGCGCTGTTCCGCGAGCTCGGTGCCGCGCGCGACCAGACGGTGCTCGAAGGCGAGTTCGGCGCTGCGCTGGTCGAGGCGATGCGCAGCGCCGGGTTGCCCGACGCGGTACCACCGGCAGGTGCCAGTGCCGACATCGAAAAAGCGCCGCCGACTCTCGCCGATGTGCTGCGCGCGTCGGCGAGCCAGACGCTGCTGCTGGACCTGCTCTCGGCGATGCACGCCGAGCCGCCACCCTCCGATGCCACGGTCGACACCTCGGCCGACGCACTGCCGCGCGACCGGCTGGCTGCGCGCTTGAACAAGTGGCACCGCCAGGTCGTCGCCGACGCGAAGCGCTACGACGCGCTCGACGACGAAGCGCGCCACCGCCTGCGCAAGCGCGCCAAGCGGCTGCGCTACGCGACAGAGTTCAGTGCCACGCTGTTCGACCGCCGCGAGGTGCGCCGCTACCTGAAGGCGCTGCGCGCGCTGCAGGAGCGGCTCGGTGCGGTCAGCGACGTGCTGATGGCGATGGCCGCGTTCGCACCGCGCACCGGGGCCGACCGGCAAGCCATGTTCGCGCTCGGCTGGCTCACCGCGCGCCGCGCGGCGTTGATCGATGCAGCCGCGCCCGAACTGAAAGCGTTCGCGAAGGTCGAGCGCTTTTGGAAAAAAATGCGCTGAGAAAGTTCGTCGAAGAGGTGCGCTGAGTCGCGTCGGTGCTGTCAAAGCAGCCCACGCCCCATCAACCGCTCCAGCGTTCCGAGCGGCGAGGCCTCTGGCCGCTGCTGGTCAGCGACGTCGAGGTAAAAGGTCTGCTCCAGCATGTGTTGGCCGCCTGTCGCGGCGTGCAGCACCTGGTCGCTGAAAACCACCCAGGTCGTGCCGGGCGCGAAGTCGATCGGTGCTTGCGGGCTCGCGCGCTGGAACTCGGCATCGGCCTTCGCGTGGTCGTGCAACTGCAGCATCACGTGGTCGTACTCGGTGCGGCGGCGCTTCGTGATGCCTGTTGCCTCCAGCAGCCACGCCGAGCCCGGTAGCGGACGCGCGATCGTCGGCAAGTAGCGCTTCGCGTGCGCCTCGAACGATTCGCCCACACGCCACCGGCGCGGTCGGCCGTTCGGGTTGACGTTGCAGAACACGCGCAGCAGCCGCGTGCCGTGCATTGGATTCGAAGGGAAGGCATCGACGTGCAGCCGCATGTCGTCCTTGCGCCAACTGGTTTCGCGGGCGGCCACGTCGACCGGTCGAAACGAGGTGTTGCCGCGGTTCAGGTGACCGCGGTAGTGCGGAAAGAGGCGCAGCGCAAAGGCCTCGCTCTGCTCGGCATAGCGCACGATCATCGCGCGCAGCACATCGAGGTCGGTGCTGCTTCCGGCGGCACCACGCATGTCGGCCGCGGGCGTACCCGGTCGCCAGCGCAACGAGATGTTCTTGGCCTTGCCGTCGGCCCAGCGCGGATCGAGAAACCTGGTTTCGCTCGCCGACAGCACGAACGGCAGGTGCGGAAAACTCAGCACCGCGCCGTCTTCGAGCACGGCCTCGACATTGCGCGTCGGCCCGTCGTCAGCCCAGCCCGTGTCGGGGAATTCGCGGACCGGCGTGATCGCCATCGCGCTCAGCGCACCCGCATGCCCGGCAGCGCGCCAGGCCAGGGCTCGAGGACGTAGATGCCCGCATCCGTCTTGTCGTCGGCGTGCGAGGCCGCCAGCACCATGCCTTCGCTGACGCCGAACTTCATCTTGCGCGGCGCGAGGTTGGCGACCATCACGGTGAACTTGCCGACCAGGTCGTTGGGCTGGTAGGCCGACTGGATGCCGCTGAACACGTTGCGCGGGGCCGCTTCACCGACATCGAGCGTGAGCCGCAGCAGCTTGGTCGAGCCCTCGACCAAGCTGCAGTTCACGATCTTCGCGATGCGCAAATCGATCTTCGCGAAGTCGTCGATCTTGATTTCGGGCGCGATCGGCTCGCCGCCCGGCGGCAGGGCTTCGACGGCGATCGGCTCGATCAACGCTTCGAGTTGCTTCGCGTCGACGCGCTGCATCAGGTGCTTGTATTCGCCGATCGTGTGACCGCCGAGTGAGCGTGCCGCGTCGGCGAACTGCATCGGCTCGATCTTCAGAAAGGTCTCGACCTGCGCGGCGAGCGACGGCAGCACCGGCTTCAGGTAGATCGTCAGCAGCCGGAAGGCCTCTATGCAGACGGAGCACACGTCGTGCAGCACGGCTTCGCTCTCGGGCTTCTTCGCGAGCTCCCACGGTTTGTTCCGATCGACGAATTCGTTGACCCGGTCGGCCAGCAGCATCACTTCGCGCAGCGCCTTGCCGAACTCGCGTTCTTCGTAGAGTTCTTCGATCGTCGCGCAGTGCGCGCGCAGGCCGTCGAGCAACGTGCGACCCTCGACACCGAGGTCGTTCGACAACAGCCCACCGAAGCGCTTGCTCAGGAAGCCCGCCGCCCGGCTCGCGATGTTGATGTACTTGCCGATCAAGTCGCTGTTGACGCGCGCCAAAAAATCGTCCGGGTTGAAGTCGAGGTCTTCCACGTGCGCGTTGAGCTTGGCCGCGATGTAGTAGCGCAGCCACTCCGGGTTCATGCCGAGTTCGAGGTATTTGAGCGGCGAGATGCCGGTGCCGCGGCTCTTGCTCATCTTTTCGCCGCTGAGTTGCAGAAAGCCGTGCACGAAGATGCGGTTGGGCACCTTGCGGCCGCTGAAATGCAGCATCGCCGGCCAGAACAGCGTGTGGAAGGTGACGATGTCTTTGCCGATGAAGTGAATCTGCTCGACCTCGGGGTCGGCCATGAAAGCGTCGAAGTCGATGCCGCGCTTGTCGAGGTGCGCTTTCAGCGATGCGAGGTAGCCGACCGGCGCATCGAGCCACACATAGAAATACTTGCCCGGCGCATCGGGAATTTCGATGCCGAAGTAGGGCGCGTCGCGGCTGATGTCCCAGTCGTTGAGGCCGACGTGACCGTGTTCATCAACGGCGAACCATTCCTTGATCTTGTTCAGCACCTCGGGCTGCAAGCGGCCGGGCGTGTTGGTCCACTCGGTCAAAAAATCGATGCAGCGTTGCGACGAGAGCTGGAAGAAGTAGTGCTCGCTGCTCTTCATCACCGGCGTCGC
>JANLUW010000395.1:0-3612 GCA_031363645.1 Rhizobacter sp.
TGTCATGCTGATTTGCCTCGTCACGTTGTTCTGCCCCCGCCGGACAATCCGACGGGTAGCAAATTACGTGAGGCAACAGGTCAGCACGAGTAGCAGTTCTGATGCGGCAATGCGGCGCTCAAGATAATTGTCGGCCGCCAAGGACGGGCACCGCATTGCCGAGACCGTGGTCGGTGGGCTGGCCGGCGGTCTCTTGGGCAGTGCCGTCGGTGGCGGCAAAGGCAAGACGCTGGCCACCGTCGCCGGAGCCGCCGCTGGGGGGTATGCCGGCAACCGGGTCCAGAAGAACATGCAACAAAAAGACGTCACGACGACGACCGAGCGCCGCTGCAGAACGGTGAACGAAAAGTCGCAAAAGGTGGTCGGCTACAACGTTGCATATCGTCTCGACGGCAAGGATGGCGTGACGCGGATGTCCTTCAAGACGGGCCCGACGCTGCCGGTCAAGGATGGGCGAGTGGTCACGACGTCGGCCTCCCACACCAAGTCCTAGCAGCACAGCTGCTGAACACCAGGTTACGGTGCCTTGCAGCTGCCGCCTCAAATTGCCGGCATAGAGGCTTCAAATTCAGCCTTTGCCGCATCGCTGCCGACACCCACGTTGCCAGGGGTGTGCGCCCGGAGTGACTGCCTTGCTAACGCGTGCCGCTCACCTCGACATCGACGCGACGATCTGGCTGCAAGCACACAATCAGCTTGGGCGTCGGCTTGCGACCCACGCAATCCTCCGGCTTGGTCACCGGCTCAGTGCTGCCGACGCCTTTGGCCGAGACGAGCGCGACCGGGATTGCAGCAGTCTCGACCAGATAGCTCTTCACCGCGGATGCTCTCGATTCGGACAGGCGCTGGTTGTGGGCACGGGATCCGATGCGGTCGGCGTGGCCGGTCACTTGGACGACCGTGAACGTGCTGCCCTTTAGGTCGGAGGCAAGCTTGTCCAGTGCCCGCTTGCCCTCGGGCTTGATCGTCGACTTGTCGAAGTCGAACAGCGAGTCCGCAGAGAACGAGACCTTCTTGGGCGCGGGCTTCTCAGCCATGACCACCGGAGCTGGGGTCACCGTCGGTGCGGGCGGCGGCTCGGCTGCCGCGACATAGACCGGGGCCGGTGCCGGGGCTGGCGCTCGATAGGCGACAGACTCCGGTGCCCTACCAAAGCGGTAGACCAAACCGATGGAAACCATGTCGACGTCGCCACGGTTACCCACGGCGTCGTTGATGCGATACCGTTCGACTTCGCCGCGTACCGACAGCGCCTTGTTCAGGGCATATTCCAACCCGAGTCCAACCTTGAGGTTCGCCTCGCGCTTGCTGGGGCTTGGGTCTTGGACCACGACGGCGCCCGTCCCCGAGAACCTGTCGCGCACGCTCGCGTAGTTCAAGCCCGCGCGCCCGAACACTGAAAACGCATCCGTGACGGGAAACCGTCCCACCAGGTCCAGGTTCAACCCCTGCATCTTGGCGTCGCCGCGCAGCGTGCCAGCCGGAACGGTGGTCGCGGTGTAGCCGAACTTGCCCAGGTTGAAGTAGCCGCCCTCGACCGCGAGGTAGTTGTTGAACTGATAGCCCCCGAAGACCTTGCCGCCAAGCGACCGATTGTCGTCTGAGATGCTGTTGGAGGTGAAGCCATTGGCCCTCAGGTTCGCGTCGATGCGGGGGTCGTCGATGGTCGCGCGGGTCTGGCCGAGGTTGCCCCCGATGTACCAGCCAAAATCTTCTGCTCGCGCCAATGAGGTAGCGAGAGTGGTGAGTGCAAAGATGCCGGCGACGTGCGCCGCTTTGATGTAGTTCATGATTTTTCCGTGAGAGCTTGTCGATGATTCCGGCTCGCGGTGGTCCCAGCGAGCCGGCGGATCGCTTACAGGCAGGTCGGTGGTGAGGCCGGGTTGCCCGGGACGTTCACGACGTTCTTGTCGAACACGAAGGCGCCGGCCGTAAACGCACCGGCCAGCAGGCGGCCGCAGGACGTCGCGCCCGTGTTCATCGTGATGCTGGCACCGGCCAGGATGTTGCCCTGCCAGGTCGCATTGGTACCCAGCGTGGCCGACGAGCCGACCTGCCACCAAATGTTCGACGCTTTGGCGCCGTTGATGAGCAGGATTCGCCCATTCGGTGCCGTGCCGACCGTGCTGGCGGACTGGAAGACAAAGACAGCGTCGGGGTTGCCTTGCGCGTCGAGGGTCAGGTCGTTGGAGACCAGGATGGACGTGTTCGAGATGTAGACGCCAGGGAAGAACACGTTCGTGCCCGGAACCGCCGCGCTTCCCGTGGGCGCGCCCAGGGCCGTCGGTGCGGCAATCGGGGTGCCGCCGCCGAGCGAGCCGGCCGCAGGAGGACCGGCCGGCGGGGTCAGGCTCAGGTAGGTCGCTCGCAGGTCTGCCTGGACGTTGTTGGCGGTCGTCGTATCCGGGTAGTTCGGGGTCACGACTTTGCCAACGATGGCCGGAGGCGAACCGCCGCACAGTCCGAAGCCGCCGATGTTGTCGACGGCCACGCCATTGCAGGTGGCGGTCGGACTCAGGACCACGTCTCCGACGATTGCCGTGAGCGGCAGAGTCGGCGTGTTCGTGACGCCAGCTGTTGCTGCGATGGCAAAAGTCGAGGCGCGGCCCAGATTGAAGGCAGCCGGGGGCGGCGCCACGACCGGTGCGGCAGCCGTTTTGAACGACCAGGCAAAGTCGCAACCCATCGACGTCCCGGCGGCGCTCGAGACGGCCTTGGCGACGACCACGTTGTAGACGGTGTTGGGTGGCAGCGCGGAAGCGGTCGTGTAGGTGGCGACCTTGGCAACCGCGTCATAGGAAACTGACGCAGGAGTGAGCGCGGGCGATGCGGCCGGGGTCAGAGAGAAATTCGCCGCGGTGATGGTCGCCGCGTTCATCGGAAGCGAGAACGTCGCGGTCACGGCCACGCCACCTCCTGCCACGCCGGAAGTGCTGGTCGCAGCAAACTGGTTGCCGTTCGTCGGGTTCGACTGGGTGACCGTTGGCATCGCCGGAGTCGGTGACGCGCAGGTTCCTCCGGGCGGTACGGGCACTGGCGCTGGGACAGGTGCCAGTGTGACGTTTGCACCCAAGATGGGCCCCCTACCGTCCCCGCCACCACCGCAGCCAAGAAGCGTGGCAGTCATGACGGCAAGGGCGCCGATGCTATGGTTTTTCAACTTGTATGAGAGTGACATGTGGTCCTTGGGGGGTGACTTGTTAGGGTGGCTCGCTTGACAGGCGACGCCTTGAAAGTTCGGTGACCGCGTCCACGAATCTCGGGACGGCGCGGGAGTGGCGGTACTGATCCGCAAAGCAGGAACGAGAATGCACAGCGGGGGGTGCAGTTGCGATGCGCCTCGAGCGGCCCGCTGTCGGGGGTGGTGCTGTCTCGACTGGGAGTCAAATGCCGGATGAGGCCGGGCTGGGTATATTGCGCCGCGAAGGCGCGTTCAATGAATGGGATGCTTCAGAATTTCCGGTGAACGCAGATTTAATTGAACAGCGTTGACCTTAGCTGAAATCGACCCACAGCACGCGAGCGTCAGCGTCGCACAGACGTAAACTGTGTACTGCGACCGTAAACAGCCTGCTGCATACTCGGCCTCGCTGAAGGCTCCGCGAGCGCACA
>JANLUW010000117.1:0-8763 GCA_031363645.1 Rhizobacter sp.
CTGGTTGGTCTCGGTGAAGATGGTTGAGACGATGCGCTGGCCGAAGGCGCTGTAGAGCGCGTCGTCGACCGCGCTCGCGGTCACGCCCAAGCGCGAGGCGGTGTCGCGGTTCACGTTGACGTAGGCCGCCAGGCCCTGCGCACCGGCATCGCTGCTCACGTTGCGCACTTGGGGGGCGGTTTGCAATTGCGCGATCAGCTTGCGCATCCACAGCGTGATCGTGCCGCTGTCGACGCCTTCGAGCGAGACGCGAAATTCGGTCGGGCCGGTCTCGGAGTCGATCGTCAAATCTTGTGTCGGCTGCAGGTAGAGCGTGACGCCCGCGACCATGTGCGCGCGGTCGCGCAGGCGCGTGATCACGTCTTGCTGGCCGCCGTGGTTCGGACGAAGGTTGATGAGCAGGCTGCCGGTGTGCAGCATCTTGTTGTTGGCCGCGTCGACACCCACGAAAGAGCTCAGGCTCGCGACCGCGGGGTCGCTCAGGATCGCGCGGGCTGCCTCTTGCTGCAACTGCGCCATGCGCTCGTACGACACGTCTTGCGCGGTTTGAATGCGGCCTTGCAGTTGGCCGGTGTCCTGTGTCGGGAACAGGCCTTTGGGAATGGTCAGGTAGAGCACGATGGTGAGCGCCATGGTCATCAACGCGACCACGAGCGTGATGGCTTGGTGCGCGATGACCCAGTGCAAGCCGCGGTCGTAGCGGGTCATCACGCCGTCGAAAAATGTTTGCGCGCGAGCAGCGATGCCGGTCTTCGGCTTGTCGTCTTTCGGGTGCGGTTTGAGCCATCTGGCCGACATCATCGGCACCAGCGTCAGCGAGACGACGGCAGAGATCAGGATCGTGATCGCCAGCGTCACAGCGAACTCGCGGAACAGGCGGCCGACGACATCGCCCATGAACAGCAGCGGGATCAGCACCGCGATCAGCGAGACCGTCAACGAGATGATCGTGAAGCCGATCTGCGCCGCGCCTTTGAGCGCTGCGGCCATCGGCGTTCGGCCTTCTTCGATGTAGCGCGCGATGTTTTCGATCATCACGATCGCGTCGTCGACGACGAAGCCCGTGGCGATCGTCAGCGACATCAGGCTCAGGTTGTTCAGGCTGTAGCCGAGCAAATACATCAATCCGAAACTGCCGACCAGCGAGATCGGCACCGCGATGCTCGCGATCACCGTGGCGCGCAGCGAACCGAGGAACGCGAAGATCACCAGCACGACCAGCACGACCGCGAGCACCAACTCCATCTGCACGTGCTCGACGGACGATCGGATGCCGGTCGTGCGGTCGCTCAGCACGTCGATCCTCAACGCGGCGGGCAGGCCGGCTTGCAGCTCGGGCAGCCGCGCCTTGATCGCATCGACCGTGGCGATCACGTTCGCGCCGGGCTGGCGCTGCACGTTGAGGATGATCGCGGGGCGCAGGCAATCGGGCGGTGCGGCGGCCGGTTGCGAAGCGGCTGTCGCGGGGTCGACGCTGTTGCCGCAACCGATGCCGGCCCACGCGCCGAGTTGCGTGTTCTCGGCGCCATCGACGACGCGGGCCACGTCCGTCATGCGGATCGGTGCGCCGTTCTTGTACGAGACGATCAGGCGCCGATAGTCGTCGGCGGTGAGCAGCTGGTCGTTCGCGTTGATCGCGTAGGCGCGCTTCGGACCGTCGAAGCTGCCTTTTGCGCCGCTCGAGTTGGCCGAGGTGATGGCGGTGCGCAAGGTGTCGAGGCCGATGCGGTTCGCAGCGAGCGCCTGCGTGTCGGCCTGGATGCGCACCGCAGGCCGCTGCCCGCCGCTGAGTGAGACGAGGCCGACGCCCGAGACCTGGCTGATCTTTTGCGCGAGCCGCGTGTCGACGAGGTTTTGCACGTCGGTGAGCGGCAGCGTGTCGGACGTGACGGCCAGCGTGAGCACCGGCGCGTCGGCCGGGTTCACCTTGGCGTAGACCGGCGGTGCGGGCAGGTCGGCCGGCAGCAGCGAGCCGCCGGCGTTGATCGCCGCTTGCACCTCTTGCTCGGCGACATCGAGCGTCTGGCCGAGCGTGAATTGCAGCGTGATGATCGAGACGCCGGCCGCACTCGTCGAGCTCATCCGGTCGAGGCCCGACATCTGGCCGAACTGGCGCTCCAGCGGCGCGGTCACGGTGTTGCTCATCACCTCGGGGCTGGCGCCGGGGTAGAGCGTCTGCACCTGGATCGTCGGGTAGTCGACCTGCGGCAGCGCCGAGAGCGGCAGAAACTTGAAGCCGACCAGGCCGGCGAGGACGATCGCCAGCATCAGCAACGAAGTCGCGACCGGGCGTTCGATGAAGGGGCGTGACGGGCTCATCGGATCGAGATCTCAACGCCGCTGCGGCAAACCATTTGCATTCATCGCGCCGCTTGCGAGGCCGGCCGACCGCCGTGCGCACCCGACGCCCGACGCCCCGGCGTGAATGCGCCCGCTGCGCCCGAGGCACTTGAGCCGCCCGAAGCCGCACCCGCCGGCCGCTCGATCGAGGTCTGCACGCGCGCGCCGTCTTTCAGCCGATCACCGCCTTCGGTGACGACTTGTTCCCCGCTGGCCAGCCCGGTCGTGATCGCCACCACGTCGACCGTCGACTCGCCGCGCGTCACGTTGCGCAGCTCGACCGTGTTGCCCTCTTTCAGCACGTAGACAAAGTCGCCGTTCGGCCCATGCCGCAGCGCGGTCACCGGCACCACGACGGCCGCCGTGATCGTGCGCAGCAACAACCGCGCGTTGACGAACTGGTTAGGGAACAGATTGCCCTCGGCGTTGGTATAGCGCGCCTTCGCCTTGACGGTGCCGGTGGTGGTGTCGACGGCGTTGTCGAGCGTCGAAAACTGGCCTGCATCGAGCGGCTTGGTGCGCGTGCGGTCCCAAGCCGCGACCGGCAGTTGCGCGCCGGCCTTGAGGCGCGCCTGCACCTCGGGCACACGGTCTTGCGGGATCGCGAATTCGACGTCGATCGGCGTGAGTTGTGTGATCACGGCAACGCCGGTCGTGCTGCCGGTCGCGACATAGTTGCCAGCGTCCACCGGGCGCAGCCCGACGCGGCCCGCAATCGGCGCGACGATGCACGCATAGCCGAGGTTGAGCCGCGCGGTGTTCTCGGCCGAGCGGTCGATCGCGACCGTGCCTTCGAGTTGCTTGACGAGCGCGGCTTGCGTGTCGACCTCTTGCCGCGCGATCGAGTCCTGCGTGAGCAGAGTCCGGAAGCGTACCAGCGTGACCCGCGCGGCTTCGAGCTGCGCCGCGTCGCGCATCCGCGCACCGGTCGCTTGCGCCAGTGCGATCTGGAACGGTTGCGGGTCAATGGTCGCGAGCACGTCACCGCGCCGAACCATTTGCCCTTCGGTGAACAGCACCTGCGTCAGCACGCCCGAGACCTGCGCCTGCACCGTGACGTTAGCGACCGGTGTGACGGTGCCGAGCGCCTCGATCGTCACCGGAATGTCGGCCTGCTTCGCGGTTGCGATGCCGACGGTGCTGGCGCCAGCGCCGCCGCGCCCGCCGCGCCCGCCCGCGCCGCCGGATCCGGGGCCGCCGGTGCCGCCCGGGCCACCCGCGACCGCACCGGCCGGTGGCGCTGCCGGCCGGTGCGTCAGGTACCAAGCGAGGCTGCCGATCAACGCGAGGCAGACGATGGCGACGCTACTGCCGAGCCAGCGTCGGCGCCTCGCGGGCGGCGCTGCGGGGAGGGGTTCAGCAAGCACGGCAGGCGGGTCGGGTCGGGGCTGGTCCATGGTGTTGCAGCAAGCTAGAGTTCTCGGCGGGGCGCCGACGCGCACCGATTGTCACCAGCTTCGCAAGTGCCGGCGCAAGACGCTCGCAGAGCGCGCACCGCGCTGGCCGTGACAAGGGCAAACACCATGTTGACGGCTTCAAAGTACGCCAACTATTCTTGACCACAATTGGTCAGGCCACTTGACCGATCGCCACTGCCGTTGGTGTCCATTGACCACCCCATGCCGATCCAGACCATCGAGCCGCGTCGCCTCTTCCGCCAGATCGCCGAGCAGTTGCGCGGGCTGATCGAGCGCGGCGAATTCGGGGTCGGCGCGCGCCTGCCGCCCGAGCGCGATCTGGCGCAACAGCTGGGGGTATCGCGGCCCTCGGTGCGCGAGGCGCTGATCGCGCTCGAGCTCGAAGGCCTGGTCGAGGTGCGCATGGGCTCGGGCATCTACGTGCACACCCGCGATGCACCACGCCGCCGCCACGTGGGTGCACAAGCGCCGCTAGAGACGATCCGTGCGCGCGAGTTGATCGAAAGCGGCTTGGCTGCGTACGCCGCACTTCACATGAAAAAAGCGCAGATCGCCGGCCTGCGCAACGCCGTCGCGCTGATGCAGCAAGAGGTCGATGCCGGCGTTCTGGCCTGGCGCGGCGATCGGCTGTTCCACGTGCGCCTCGCCGAGGCCTCCGACAACTCGGTGCTGGTGCGCATCGTGGGTGAGCTGCACGACGAGCGCCACAACCCGCTGGCCGAGCAACTCGTCAGCCATTTCGAGACCGCACGCAGCTGGCGCGCGGCGATCGCCGAACACCTCGCCGTGATCGCCGCGATCGCGAGCCGCTCGCCCGAGACCGCGCGCACCGCGATGGCCGCGCACCTCTCGCGATCGCACGATCGCTACACCGCCAACATCGCGAACGGCGCCGACCCGAGCGCTGCAGAAGCCGGCGCGGTACATCCCCCGCTGTCGCGGCGCAAACCGGGCCGCAAGGCGGCCTGAACGGAGAAACACCGCCATGACGAATCGACTCAACGGCAAGACCGCGTTCGTGACCGCGGCCGGCCAAGGCATCGGCCGCGCCACCGCCGAGGCCTTCGTGCGCGAGGGCGCACGCGTGATCGCAACCGACATCGATGAGGCGCTGCTCGCCGACCTGGCCAAAGCCACCGGCTGCGAAACGCACCGGCTCGACGTGACCGATGCCAACGCGGTGAGCGCCGCAGCGCAGGCCGCCGGCGCGGTGCAGATTTTGTTCAACGGCGCAGGTTATGTGCACGCCGGTACGATCCTCGATTGCGACGAGCGCGCCTTCGAGTTCTCGTTCGACCTCAACGTGCGCGCGATGTACCGCATGAGCCGCGCGTTCCTGCCCGCCATGCTCGCGTCGGCGGCGGCCGGCAAGTTCGGCTCGATCATCAACGTGGCTTCGGTCGCCGGCAGCATCAAGGGCGCGCCGAACCGCTTCGTCTACGGCGCGACCAAAGCCGCGGTGATCGGTATGACCAAATCGATCGCCGCCGACTTTATTACCAAGGGTGTGCGCTGCAATGCGATCTGCCCCGGCACGGTCGAATCGCCCTCGCTGCGCGACCGGATGGCCGCGCTCGCACAATCCACCGGCCAGACCCTCGCACAAGCCGAAGCCTGGTTCGTTTCACGCCAGCCGATGGGGCGCGTGGGCACCACCGCCGAAATCGCTGCGCTTGCCGTCTACCTCGCCTCCGATGAATCGACTTTCATGACCGGCACCGCACAAATCATCGACGGCGGCTGGTCGAATTGACCCTCTGAATTCACTCACAAGGAAGCAACCATGAAGCTGATGCGATACGGCGCCAAAGGCGCAGAAAAACCCGCGATCGTCGACGCGCGGGGCGTGGTGCGAGACCTGTCGGGCGAGCTCGTCGACATCACCGCAAACACGCTCACACCGCACGGCTTGCAGCGGTTGCGCGAGATCGACGTTGCTGAGTTGCCGGTGGTCGCCAACCCGGGCCGCATCGCGGTGCCGTGGAGCGGCATGCAGAAGTTCATTTGCGTCGGCCTGAACTACGCCGACCACGCAGCGGAATCGAACCTGCCGGTGCCGGCCGAGCCGGTGCTGTTCACGAAGCAGATCAGCGCGCTGATGGGCCCGAACGATCCGGTCGTGATCCCGCAGGGCTCGGTCAAGACCGATTGGGAGGTCGAACTCGGCGTGGTCATCGGCACCAAGGCGCGCTATGTGACGCAAGCCGACGCGTTGAAGCATGTGGCCGGCTACTGCGTCGTCAACGACATCTCCGAGCGTGAATACCAGACCGAGCGCGGCGGCACCTGGGACAAAGGCAAGGGCTGCGACACGTTCGGCCCGGTCGGCCCGTGGATGGTCACGGCCGACGAAATACCCGACCCGCAGGCGCTCTCGATGTGGCTCGAAGTCAACGGTAAAAAAGTGCAGAACGGCAGCACCATGACGATGGTCTTCGGCGTGGCTCACCTCGTGAGCTACATCAGCCGTTTCATGACGCTGATGCCCGGCGACCTGATCAGCACCGGCACGCCACCCGGCGTCGGCATGGGGCAAAAGCCGAGTGCGTGGTACTTGAAGGCGGGCGACACGATGCGGCTCGGGATCGAAGGCTTGGGCCAACAAGACCAGGGCGTTTTCGCATGGGACCCCGCCCTGATCGATGGGTGAACGTGCCATGAACGACCCGCTCGTGATCCGCATCCATCCCGCCGACGATGTCGTGATTGCACGGCATCAAATCGTCGGCGGCACGGTGCTCGCGAGCGAGGGCGTGACCGTGATCGGCCTCGTGCCGCCCGGCCACGAGAGCGCAGCGCCTCAGGTCTTCGCTGACTTCTTCGTCGCCTTCTTGGCCGCTTCGAGGCTATCGGCCTTTTTCGTCAGCTTCTCGGCGCGGGTCGGCTTGTTGCCCTGCGTTGCGGCCTTCGCGGCCTTGGGCTCCTTCGCGGCCCTGGGCGCTTTCGGTGCGGCGGGTGCCTTGGCCTCTTTCGTCATCCAGAGCGGTTGGGGCTTGGGCGCTTTGGGCTGCGCCTGCAGCGCGGCTTTTGCCGCCTTCAGCTCACGGCGTTCTTCGAGCAGGGCCTGCTCGGCCTCGGAGGGCGGTTGGTCGGCACCTTGCGAACGTGCGCGGGTCTGCACTGCGAGATGAAGCCTCGCGCCGTTCTTGTGAATCTGGTTGGTCAGTGATGCAGTGCGGATCGGCATGGGAGTGCTCTGTGTGGGATGGGGCCCCAATGTAGGCGATACGGCGACCATTCAGCGCGCCACCACCCGCAAGCTCGCCACATCCACCGCCCCGTGCTGGCTTGCGAATCGCAGTGCCCCAATCAAGGTTTGCTCAGGCGAGACGCCGCTTAGCGCGTGGCCTTGCGTGTCGTACAACGTGATCACACCACCGGCGCGCTCGATCGCCAGGCGGCACGCCCGCGCGAAGTACGCGTAGCGCAAACCGTTCTTCGAGCCCTCGCTGTTCGGGTGGCCCATGCCGCCGGGCCACCAGTCGCCGGAGCGCAAGAACTGCGCGTGGGTGGGCGGAACCGGCGCGACCGCCTCGGCGCCGAAGCCGTGCAACGCGGCGCTGTCGTAGCCGAAAGGCGGGCCGGCGAGCGGCGGCTTTTTCATGGTGGTGGTCGACCGTTCGGCACGCCACCGGGCGCCGTCGCGCCGCCGGCGTAGACCAGCATCGATCGGCCGGTGACGAGGTAGGTCGCGCCGCCCTCGAACGTGGGCGGCGGCGCCGGCTCGGGCGCGGCGGTGTCTAGCAGCCGCACCCAGGGCCCGCCGTCGGGTGCGGCGGGCAACTGGAACTCGACCGCGTCATGCCATGCGTTGAAGACCAGCAGCACGCTCGCGTCGGCGCTCTTGCGCACGATGCCCGAGCGTTGCGCGCGGCCGTCGAGCAGCATGCCGAAGCACAGCGTGCGCGCGTCGTCCCAGTGGCCTGCCGCCATCTCGTTGCCTTCGGCGGAAAGCCAGGTCAAATCCTTGACCTGCAGCGCCTCGTTCCACTCGCCGGTGAGAAAGCGTGCGCGGCGCAGCACCGGCAAATCACGGCGCAGCGCCATCACGCGTTTGACGAAGCCGTGCAGCGCCTCGCCGCTTTCGCCGATGCCGCGCCAGTCGACCCACGAGATCGCGTTGTCCTGGCAGTACGCGTTGTTGTTGCCTTGCTGGGTGCGGCCGAACTCGTCACCGGCGAGCAGCATTGGCGTGCCTTGCGCGAGCAGCAGCGTGGCGAGCAGGTTGCGCTGCTGGCGCGCGCGCAATTCGATGACCTCGGCGTCTTCGGTAGGGCCTTCGGCACCGCAATTCCAGGAGCGGTTGTCGCTGCTGCCGTCGCGGCCGTCTTCACCGTTGGCGTCGTTGTGCTTGTCGTTGAAGCTCACCAGATCGGCGAGCGTGAAGCCGTCGTGCGCGGTGATGAAGTTCACGCTCGCCCACGGCCGACGGCCGCGGTGGTTGAACTTGTCGCCACTCGCGGTGAGACAGCGCGCGAGCGCGGGCACGGTGTCTTCCTCGCCTTTCCAGAAGGCTCGCACGGTGTCGCGAAAGCCGTCGTTCCACTCGGCCCAGCCCGGTGCGAAGCGGCCGACCTGGTAGCCGCCGGGGCCGCAGTCCCACGGCTCGGCGATCAGCTTGACGCTGGAGAGCACCGGGTCTTGGCGGCAACTGTCGAGAAAGCCGCCGCCCTCTTCGAAGCCGTGCGCTTCGCGTGCGAGGATGGTCGCGAGGTCGAAACGAAAGCCGTCGACGTGCATCTCGGCCACCCAGTAGCGCAGGCTGTCGGTCACCATCTGCAGCACGCGCGGGTGGCTCAGGTTGAGCGTGTTGCCGGTGCCGGTGTCGTTGATGTAGTAGCGCGGGCCGGGGAGGCCTTCGCCGGCCGGCATCAACCGGTAATAGCTCGCGTTGTCGATGCCCTTGAACGAGAGCGTCGGCCCGAGCTCGTTGCCTTCGGGCGTGTGGTTGTAGACCACGTCGAGGATCACTTCGAGGCCGGCCTCGTGGAAGCGGTCGACCATG
>JANLUW010000439.1:0-4615 GCA_031363645.1 Rhizobacter sp.
ATAGGGTCCCCAGCTCACGCAAGCCTTCTTCTACGGTCAGATTGAGCGGCTCCCATGCCCGCTCGAGGCGGCGACAAGGCAGCGCCGTTGGTCGCAGAGCCCCGCAAACCGAATCGGTGACCGGCCCCGTGCGCGATGCGGCGTATGCTGCACTGCCCACAAAAAGCAGGAGACGCACCATGACCCTTTGCCCGATCACGATCGTCGCCGGTTGCAGGAAATGCCCGGCGTTCTCGGTGTGCCCGCTCAAGACGGTGATCGGCGACATGCCGAAACCGGAGGCGCCTAAAACGCCCGAGAAAAAATAGCTACGTGCGCTCGATGCGCGCGAAAGCGTCGTGCGCGTGGATCGACTCGAAGTTCTGCACGTCGACGCTGTAGCGCCCGACGCGTGCATCGGCGTTGAGCCGCAGCGCCACGTCGCGCACCATGTCTTCGACGAACTTCGGGTTCTCGTAGGCGCGCTCGGTGACCCACTTCTCGTCGGCGCGCTTGAGCATCGGCCAGATCTCGCTCGACGCCGAATCCTCGGCGAAGCGCACCAATTCGGCCCATTCGATGTCGCCCAGCAACTCGACCCGGATCGTCACGTGCGAGCGCTGGTTGTGCGCGCCGTAGTCGGAGATTTCCTTCGAGCACGGGCACAGTGACTTGACCGGCACGACGACCTCGGCCCAAATAGTCACCGACGGCTTGCCTTCGGCTCGTGACCCTTCGCCGTTGACTGCCTCGGCCAGCCAGCGGCCCTGGTATTCGAGCAAGCTCTGCACACCGGTCACCGGCGCACGCTTGCGCAGGAAAAACGGAAACTGCGCGTCGATGCGGCCCTCGGTGGCGTGCAGCTTGTCGAGCATCACCGTGAGTTCGGCGCGCAGCGTGGGCGCGTCGAGCGGCGTGTCGAGCGCATCGAGCCAACCGATGAAGCGCGACATGTGCGTGCCCTTCTGCTCGGCCGGCAGCGCGACATCGAGACTCCACAGCGCAACCGTCGGCGAGACCGCGTTGCCGATGCGCAACTGCAGCGGGTAGCGCAGGTTTTTCACGCCGACACGCTGGATCGCCAAGTGCCGTTCGTCAAGCTCGCTTTGCGTGTCGGGAATGTGGAGTGCGTCTTTCAGGTTGCTCATGGTTGTTATCTTGTCACTGGAATCCGAGCATGCCAGCAAACCGCGGGCCGCACGGTGGCGCGGATTTGAAGCGAGCGTTCGGCCCGCGTCAATGGACAGTGCGACGGCCGATCATTGGTTCGCGGCCGCCCGTACCAGCGCAGGCCGCGCGCCGAAACGCTTGACGATGCTTTGCTCGATGCCGGCCGCGTCGAGCCCGTATATCGCCATCAGCTTGACCGGGTCGCCGTGCTCGATGAACTCATCGGGGAACCCGAGCGCGAGCACCGGGATCAGGATGCCGGCCGCGGCCAGCGCCTCTTGCACCGCGCTGCCGGCGCCACCCATCACGCAGCCGTCTTCGATCGTCACGACCCCATCGTGCGTGAGGGCCAGCTCGGTGACGAGTTCGACATCGAGCGGCTTGACGAAACGCATGTTGGCCACCGTGGCATCGACCTTCTCGGCCGCCGCCAGCGCCGGGTAGAGCAGGGTGCCGAACGCGAGGATCGCGACGCGCGGACCGCCCTGAGCCAGAGCACGCGAGATGCTGCGGCGAACTTCGCCTTTGCCGAACGGCAGCTCGGTCAACTCACTGCCTGCTGCCGCACCGGTGCCAGCGCCACGCGGATAGCGCACCGCGACAGGGTGGTCTTGCCGGAACGCGGTCGTCAGCGCGTCGCGACATTCCTTTTCGTCGGCCGGCGTCAACACGCTCATGTTCGGGATGCAGCGCAGGTAGGCGATGTCGTAGTTGCCGGCGTGCGTGGCACCGTCGGCACCGACGAGGCCGGCGCGGTCGAGCGCGAACACGACCGGCAGTTTCTGGATTGCCACGTCGTGAATCAGCTGGTCGTAGGCGCGCTGCAGGAAGGTCGAGTAGATCGCGACGACCGGCTTGAGCCCTTCGCACGCGAGCCCGGCCGCGAACGTGACGGCATGCTGCTCGGCGATGCCCACATCGTGATAGCGCTTAGGAAAACGCCGCTCGAACTCGACCATGCCCGAGCCTTCGCGCATCGCCGGCGTGATGCCGACCAGGCGCTCATCGGCCGCAGCCATGTCGCACAGCCAGTTGCCGAAAATCTGCGTGAAGGTCGGCTTGCCCGGCGTGGATGGCTTGACGATGCCGACCGCCGGATCGAACTTGCCCGGCCCGTGGTAGTTGACCGGATCGGCCTCGGCGAGCTTGTAGCCGTAGCCTTTTTTGGTGACGACGTGCAGGAACTGCGGGCCCTTGAGCTGGCGCAGGTTTTCTAGCGTCGGGATCAGCGAATCGAGGTCGTGGCCATCGATAGGGCCGACGTAGTTGAAGCCGAATTCCTCGAAGATCGTGCCGGGCACGACCATGCCTTTGGCGTGCTCCTCGAAGCGCTTGACCAACTCGAACAGCGGCGGCGCGTTTTTTAGCACCGACTTCGCGGTGTCGCGCGCGGTCGCGTAAAAACGCCCGCTCATCAGCCGCGCGAGGTGGCGGTTGAGCGCGCCCACCGGCGGCGAGATCGACATGTCGTTGTCGTTGAGCACGACCAGCATGTCGGCGTGCGAAACGCCACCGTTGTTGAGCGCCTCGAACGCCATGCCGGCGCTCATCGCGCCGTCGCCGATGATCGCGACCGCCTTGCGGTCTTCGCCTTTGAGCTTGGCAGCCACGGCCATGCCGAGTGCGGCCGAAATCGAGGTCGACGAATGCGCGGTGCCGAACGCGTCGTACTCGCTCTCGTCACGCCGCGGAAAGCCCGAGATGCCGCCGAGCTGCCGCAACGAGCCCATGCGCTCGCGCCGACCGGTCAAGATTTTGTGCGGGTAGGTCTGGTGGCCCACGTCCCAGACCAGGCGGTCGTGCGGCGTGTTGAAGACGTGGTGCAGCGCAATCGTCAACTCGACGGTGCCGAGGTTCGACGACAAATGCCCGCCGGTTTGCGACACGCTTTGCACGACGAAATCGCGCAGCTCGGTCGCGAGCTGCTTGAGTTCGAGGCGAGAGAGCCTGCGCACGTCGGCCGGGCTGGCAATGGATTCGAGGATCGGGTGTTTCATCTGCAGCTTCAGCTTTCTCTTTCGACCACCTTGTCCGCGAGCAGGCTCAGCCAGGCCGCGTCGGGCAGACCGCTGCGGGCGAGTGCGGCTTGCGCCTTGTCGCGCAGATCGGTCGCGTGGCGGCGTGCGGCATCGAGGCCGAGCACGGTCACATAGGTCGGCTTGTTGTTGCCCTGGTCTTTGCCGGCGGTCTTGCCGAGCGTCGCCGAAGCCTGCGTCGCGTCGAGGATGTCGTCGACCACCTGGAACGCGAGGCCGAGGGCGTCGCCGTAATCGGCCAGCGCCGACCACTGCGCGTGCGTGACGTCACCGCAGGCCGCACCCATCAGCACGCTGGCCTGCAGCAGCGCGCCGGTCTTGCGGTGGTGCATGTCGCGCAGCGCGTGTTCGCCGAGCGGCTGGCCGATGCTGGCGAGATCGATCGCCTGCCCGCCGGCCATGCCCGCATGGCCGGCCGAGCGCGCGAGCAGCGAGCACAGGCGCGCTTGCAATGCGGCCGGCAGGGTCGTGCCTTCATCGGGGGTGAGCACCTCGAACGCCAGCGCCTGCATCGCGTCGCCGGCGAGCATCGCCTGGGCCTCGCCGAACTGCACGTGCACGGTCGGCTTGCCGCGGCGCAGCACGTCGTTGTCCATGCAGGGCATGTCGTCGTGGACGAGGGAGTACGCGTGGATCAGCTCGACCGCGCAGGCCGCGCGCATCGCGGCCTCGGGCAAGCCGTGCACCGCTTGCGCGGCGGCGAGCACGAGCAACGCCCGCACGCGCTTGCCACCGTCGAGCACGCCGTAGCGCATCGTGTGGCCCAGCCCCGCGGGCGCATCGGCGGGCACCCAACGTTGCAACGCGCCTTCGACCAACTCGGCCTCGGCGCGCATCCACGAGTCGAATTCGGCGAGCTTCATGCGGTGCCGAGGTCGAGTGGTTTCAACTGGCCGTCTTCGAGCACCTTGACCTGCTGCTCAACCGCTTCGAGCCGGGCGCGGCAGAAGGTCAGCAATTCGGCGCCGCGCTTGTAGCTTTCGAGCAGGCGATCGAGCGGCAGTTGGCCGGCTTCCATCGCAGTCACGAGGCGGTCAAGCTCGCCGAGCGCTTCTTCGTAGCTCGCGGGGGCGGCAACCGTTGCGGTCGAGGAACTTGTCTTTGCCATTTGCCTTAGCGCGAAAAGCCCTGATTGTAGTCAGGCCGATCGCGCCGCCACGCCTGTGGATCGACGATGCGGTGACGAGTGGTGACAAAGGTGAAGATAGCCGGGCTCGACCCCCCGGATACAATCTGCGGCCTGCCAAGCCCGGCAGCTCCGCGTCAACCCGCACCGTGCGCCATCGGCCCACTCTGGGCCCGCGTTAACGGTAGTTTTTGTGGAGATTCGCCGGGACCATGTCCGACCTGAGCGTCAACCTTTCAGCGCTTGAGCGCAGCTGCTCGCAACTTTCGGTCAGCCGTTATTTCGACGATGGCCTGTTCCGTCG
>JANLUW010000456.1:0-2012 GCA_031363645.1 Rhizobacter sp.
CGTGAGGCCGCTGTTGAGCACGCTCACGGCGGTCACGTTGTTGATCTCGGTCAACGGCGTGGCGGCGGTGCCCGCGCCCGAAGTGAACTCGATCACGGAGCCGGTCACCTGCACCAGGCTGCCCACCATTGCGGCGGCGGGCGGCGCGGTCGAGGTGAACACGAAGATGCCGTCGGAAGTTTCAGGCTTGCCGTCACCGACCGGGTCTTGCATGAAGAAACCGTTGTTCTGCACCTTGGTGACCACGCCGCTGGTGATCACGACCTGGCCGACGAGCGGGCTGCTCGTGCCGCTGCCCTGGATCGTGAAGATGGCCGCAGCCGTCGGTGGCGTGCCGCCACCGCCGCCATTGCACAGCACGACCGGCGTCGCGCTGTTGCGCGGGGCCGGCGTGCCGACGCTGAAGTCGGCGCCGTTGCTGTTGGTGTCGGTGCAGCCGGCCGCGTTGCGCAGCGCAGCGGTGGTGTTCGACAGCCCCGCGGTGGGCGAGCCGCCTTCCGCGCCGGTGGCCGTCGGGCCGTAGCCGACGAAATCGACGACGCCTGCGGTGGGCGCCGTGCCCGAGAGCTGCGCCGAACCGTTGGCCAGCGCCACCTTGCCGGCCGTGCCGGCCATCGCGAGCGTGCCCGTGATGTCGCCAGGCACGTCGACCGAGCCACCCGAGCCGGCCGCCTGGCGGAACAGCAGGTAGGCGCCCGGCTGCAGCGTGGTGCCGGCCGGGATCGCGGTCGCGGCCCAGTTGCTGCCCGTTGCCGTCGCGTACTGCACCGACCAGCCGCCGATGTTCTCGGCGCTGCTGCCGTTGTTGAAGATCTCGATGAAGTCTTGGCGGTAGACCGCGCCGCTGTTGCCACCCCCGCCATACACCTGGCTGATCACCACGGCTGCGCTCGAAGGTGCGACGAGCGCGAACGGCAGGGCCAGCGACAGTGCAACGGCGCGCACGGCGCGCAGCGCGTGCCATGCGTTTGGCGTGAATGAGCGATGTGTCATCGTGTTCTCCGAAGGGTTTATACAAGTCGCCGAATGGGGCGGCAAACGTTTGCCACGACGAACCGAACGCACGGTACTCACCCCGCGTGAAACGCGCGTGACAGCGCAGCCGAAACCGCGGCCTCAGCCGTTGCTCACACCCGACGCCACATGCCCGGCCGGCACGTGCGCCGCCGCCGAGTCGACATGGCCGGTCTGGTCGTCGAAGAAAAAATCGGGCTCGAACTCGCGCAGGAATTCGCCCTTCGGCAAGCCGCCGAGAAACATCGCCTCGTCGACCTCGATGTTCCAGTCCATCAGCGTGCGGATCGCGCGCTCGTGCGTTGGCGCGCTGCGCGCCGTGACGAGCGCGGTGCGGATGCGCATGCCCTGCGCCGGCTCGCGCTGCAGCCGCTGCAGCGCGAGCAGCAACGGCTTGAACGGCCCGGCCGGCAGCGGCGTGCCCGAGTGATCGCGCTCGTGCGCCTGGAATGCCACCAGCCCGCCACTTTGGTACACGCGCTCGGCTTCGTCGGAAAACAACACGGCGTCCCCGTCGAACGCGATGCGCACTTCGTTCGGGTGCGCGCTCGAAGCGCGCGCCGAATGCGGGTACACACGCGCCGCCGGCACGCCGGCGCCGAGCGCCGAGCGCACGTCGGCCTCGTTGGTCGAAAGAAACAGGTGCGCGTTGAGCGGCCGCAAATAGCGCCACGGTGATTCACCGCGCGTAAACACACCGCGCTGGATCGGCAGCCCGTAGTGCTGCGCCGAACGGAACACGCGCATGCCCGAGACCGGGTCGTTGCGCGAAAGGATCACGACTTCGACGCGTGGCGAATCGGCGTTGAACGCCAGCAGCTTGTTCACCAGCGAAAACGCGACACCGGGTTTGGCGGCACTGTCGAGCCGCGCCAGCTGCAACTTCATGTAGGCGCGGTCGTCGTTCGCCTCGAAGTGCTGGTTCTCCTCCTCGAAGTCGAAGAGCGCACGCGACGAGATCGCGACCACGAGTTGACCGTCGAGTGAGGTGGGCATGC
>JANLUW010000481.1:0-4044 GCA_031363645.1 Rhizobacter sp.
CGGCCGCGTTCACGAACCAGCGCGCCGCCAGCGCCATCAGCACATCGCCACCGCCCGTGACCACACGCGACTCGCCGGTGCTGTCGATCGACACGGCCGGTGACAACAGCGCGAGCGCGCCGCCGTGGGCCTCGAGATCGCCCTGCATCGCGAGCATCAGCGCCTGGGTGTCGACGATGCCGGTCGAGGGCGAATGCAGCGCCGCGACCGCGCACAGCGCCGGCTCGATCGCGCGCGCCTGCGCAGCTTCGAACAGCGAAAATCGTGCACGCCGTTGCGTGCGGCTTGCGCCTGGATCAGCGCGAGCTTGGCGCGCTGCGATTCGCTCGTGGCCACCAGCAGTTTGCCGCAGCGTCGATGTGCGACACCATGCGATTCGCAGCAACGGTACAGCTGCTCGCGGCCCGCCACGCACCGCCGAGCTTTGAGCGAACCGCTTGGGTAGTAGATGCCGGCATGGATAACTTCGCTGTTGCGCGAACTCGTGCCGTTGCCGATCGCGTTCGCGCGTTCGAGCACGATCGTCTCGATCCCTCGCATCGCCAATGCGCGGCCGATCGTGAGGCCGACGACCCCGGCGCCGATGACGGGCATTGATCAACACCAGAGTTTGCGGCCGGTGCCCGCCACGCTCGCAGTCAGAAGGTCGACGCGCTGGCCTCCGAGGCACCCGGCGCCCGCGCGTGGGTGAGCGCTTCGGCGGCGTCGGGAACGCTGCGATCCGGCTCGGCGACGACGCCGCCCGACTGCACGAACGTCGAATGCTCGGCGGCCAAATCGACAGGCGCCTCACCGGCCGAAGCGTGGCGCCCCTGCCAGGCGCCGACCGCGAATGCCGCGCCGAGCGCAAGCACGAAAGTCACGCCGAGTGAGAGGTTGCCGGACATCGACGGCTTCATGGATGGCTTCATCACGTTTCCTCTGTGCCCGGCACGCCGCAAGGCGCCGACCGGGCGAAGTTGAAAACATGAAGCGTAGGCGGCCGTCGGCCGATCGGTATCCCTAGAACTCTGGAAACGAGCCCGTTCGATGCAGCTTCATCCACAAAATGAACGATCGCGGCGGTGGCTCGGCGAATCGTTGAAGATGGGGGGTGTCGATGGTGGGCGGTGAGGGTTTCGAACCCCCGACCCCAACAGTGTGAATGTTGTGCTCTACCCCTGAGCTAACCGCCCGAATACCTAGCGTTCGGCGGGCTTGGGGGGTGCCGCGAACTGCGCCAAATTCTGCCACAGGGGCCGTCTGGCGCCAGACCAACTTGCCGCCGCTGGCCTTGTCGATCTCGGCGAGCACGACGGCGTGCGCAGCGGATTCGGCCTCGCTCGCGAACACGACCTTCAACGCGAGCAGGCTGAAGTCAACCGCGTCTGCCGCGGCCTGCGCAGCGCTGGTCTCGCTGGCGTCGATCACCAGTGAATTCTGGCCGCGCGTCAAGCGGATGTAGACCTCGGCGAGCAGCCCGGCGTCGAGCAGCGCGCCGTGCAGGGAACGGTTCGAGTTGTCGACCTCCAGCCTGCGGCACAGTGCGTCGAGCGAGTTAGCCTTGCCGGGAAACATCTCGCGCGCCATGAACAGGCTGTCGGTGATTTGCCGGACGAAGCCAGAGAACTTGGGGCGGCCCAAGCGGCGCAGTTCCTCGTTCAAAAAGCCGACGTCGAAGCTCGCGTTGTGGATGATGATTTCGGCGCCGTCGACGAACTCAAGCAGCTCGTCGGCCACGCTCGCGAACAGCGGCTTGTCAGCCAGGAACTCGTCAGTCAGGCCGTGGATCTTGATCGCGTCTTCATGGCTGCGCCGCTCGGGGTTGAGGTAGAAGTGCAGATTGCGGCCCGAGAGGCGCCGGTTGAGCATTTCGACGCAACCGATTTCGATTATGCGGTCGCCGGAGTCGGGGCTCAGGCCGGTGGTTTCGGTGTCTAGAAAAATTTGGCGCACCGACGATTCTAGGAGCAGCGCTCAGCGGGCTTTGCGCCCGCGGCCCCACACCCAGATCATGGCGCCGACCGCGATCATCGGAATGCACAGCCACTGCCCCATGCTCAAATTCAAAGCGAGCAGCCCGAGAAAATCATCCGGCTCGCGGAAGAACTCGGCGATGAACCGCAGCACGCCGTAGCCAACCAAAAACGCACCCGAAACCTGCCCGAGCCCGCGCGGATTCTTTGCATAAATCCACAGCAGCACGAACAGCAGCAGCCCTTCGAGCAGGAACTGGTAGATCGACGACGGATGGCGCGGCAGCGGCCCGGCGTTCGGATACACCATGCCCCACGGCAGGTTCGGATCGGCCAGTCGCCCGGGCAGCTCGCCGTTGATGAAGTTGCCAATGCGCCCCGACGCGAGGCCGGTCGGCACGCACGGCGCGATCAGGTCGGTCACGTCGAAGAACTGCCGATTGCGGGTGCGCGCAAACAGCGCCATCGCCGCGAGCACGCCGAGCATGCCGCCGTGGAACGACATGCCGCCTTTCCACACCGCGAAAACTTCAAGCGGATGCGCCGCGTAGTAGCCCGGCTTGTAAAACAGCGCGTAGCCGATGCGCCCGCCAATCACGACACCGAGCACGCCGTAGAACAGCAGGTCTTCAATGTCGCGGCGCGACCAGTCGCGTGACGCGAACTGCGCCAACTTGACGCGCACCGAGCCGAGCCAGATGAACAGCACGAACGCGACCAGGTAGGTCAGGCCGTACCAGTGGATTGCGACCGGGCCGATCTGCAGCGCGATCGGGTTGAACTCGGGGTAATGAAGCATGGACAGAGGTGCGAAAAGCGACGGCAGCGAATCAGCGCGAACGATACCGCAGCGGCCCCCGTACCCGACCCTTCACCAGCGCGCGCACGAACCCGACGAAACGTGCGACGGCAGGCGCCGCGTCGAGCGGCCAGAGCAAACTGGTTTCGCAATGCGGCGCGAACTCGGCCAACGCACGCGGCAGCGGCCGGTACACCACGCCCGGCCGCTGCAGTTGCGTGACGGCTTCGGGGACGAGCGCGAGCCCCAGCCCGGCCGACACCAGGTTGACGATGGTTTGCATCTGCGTCGCCTGCTGCGCGATCACCGGCGTCGCGCCATGGCGGTGGTAGAACGCAAGCACCGCGTCGTATAGCGAAGGCGTGGCACTGCGCGGGAAAATCACCAACGGCTGCGCGAGCAGATCGGCCACGCGCATGCGGCGGGCCTGCGCCCAAGGCGCCGCCTCGGGCAACGCCAGTACCAGCGGCTCGACGCTGAGCGAGAGACTTTGCAAACCCGACGGCGCCGCGAGCGCGAAACCCGGTGCATGAAGCGTGAAGCCCGCATCGATCTCGCCGCGCTCGAGGGCCGCGAGTTGCACATCGCTGGTCGCCTCGATCAGCTCGATCGCGATGCCCGGCTGCTGCTCGCGAAACGCCCTCAACCACAGCGGCAGCGGCCCGAAGCCGACTGTCGAGATGAAACCGAGCCGGACGCGGCCGACCTCGCCCGCTGCCGCGTCACGCGCTCGCACGTTCAGGGCCGCAGCCTGCTGCAACAACCGCCGTACCGGTTCGACAAGTGCCGCGCCCGCTGGCGTGAGCGCGACGCTGCCCCGCGTGCGCTCGAACAGCAGCGTGCCCAGACGGCGCTCGAGCTGCTGGATCGCTTGCGTCAGCGGCGGTTGGGTGATGTGCAGCAGCTCGGCTGCGCGGCCGAAGTGCAAGGTCTGCGCCAGCATCAGAAACTGCCGCCAGCTGCGCAACTCGATCGACGGCTCTGGATCAGTCATTCATCGAGCATATCAATGCGGCGCTTGATATCTATTGGACGCTGCTTTCTCACGACCGCATACTTTGCACTCGTCAAGGAGACACACGATGACCGACGCGACAGACAAGAGCGCTCACCCAAGCGCTGACAAAACCACCGACAAGATCAATCGCCGATCCGCCAACATCACCGAGGGCGTGGCGCGCGCGCCGAACCGCTCGATGTACTACGCGATGGGCTACGAGCCGGGCGACTTCAAGAAGCCGATGATCGGGGTCGCGAACGGTCACTCGACGATCACGCCGTGCAACTCCG